>JBIITO010000028.1:0-21994 GCA_044340465.1 Crocinitomicaceae bacterium
GGGTCGAGCTCCAAAACAAATGTCTAGATAAACGGGGATTGTATTACACATCATATAGCCAATCCTACATTAAACAAAATGAAAAAAAAGAAAGGCTGCCCCTTTTGAGACAGCCCCCTGTGTGTTTGTATACTGCATCTTAAATAAACCTCGGTTTTGACTGGGTTTTCATACACTTGTCGAAGGTGTCATAGTCATACCTCTCCGTGGTCAGGGTTAATTTCCGAACATTACCGGATTCCAGCTTCTTAACGATAACAGAGGATGGAACATATGCCACTTTACCATCAGGCAAGACCGCAACCAGCGAAAAACGTGTGTCCGCAATCGGTAGTTTATTCCATTCAAAAGCATTGAATTTCAGTACTCCGTTCTTGTCCTCCAGCACCATGTACAGCATCACTCTGTTGATGTGGGACTGGAGCTCACTTTCAAAATCGAACGTTATATTCAAGGTTGCCAATAAGCCGGCGCTTTGGAGCTTATCGATGTTGCAGATCCCGAACTCATCCATTTCAAAGCGATTGAGCAAACCTTTTTCCTGCAGTAGACGTGTTTCCTCCTTTTCAATGTCGGCAAGCTCTTTTTCATAGGCAGCTATGTCTTTATTGAATTGCTCTAAGGCTGCCTCCAGCTGCTCTCCTGTGAGTATTGGGTTGGCAGAGACTTTGCAATCTCGTTTGATAATATTTCCTTTGTAATCAACTGCCTTGAGAGCGAAATGTATAGTGAAGGGTTCTTTGGAGTCCACAGGCTGCTCGATCTTAACAGCGGTCCAGTTTACGCTGAAAGCAAACTCAGGATCTTCCCCTGACAGGATCTCCAGCAAACGCCATTTGGTTTTTCTAAATGCTCGGGTCAAATTAGTGCCTCCCACTATTTCAAAAATAATATCATCGCTTCCCGGCATCGGATCAATGGGTTTGACACCGGCATCAGGAAGCGCAGCCAAGGCTGAATCGCGACGGTTATTACGCACCGTTTCAAAAGCTGCGTCATTGTCCCAGGTGAGATCATCCGTGAGGTAATACAGTTTAAAATCCTTGTCCGGAGTGATGGCTGAGGCCAGTTCTACCTGAACCTGCACATTTTCTGCCAGCTGAACATCTTTACCGTTCTGACTCACCCGCAATTCCATCATTCCACCTGAAGAAAAATAGTCCTTTCGATCATCCCCGAACTGCATGGGAATACCACTATGCAAGATCTCTCCTGGGGTGTGGAATTCCCGAAAACGTGCAGTAACTTTTCCTTTTACTGATTGTCCGTCCTCATCGATTAGTGCGTTTTCAGGTATAACCACATGCGTGCCTGTTGGTAAGTGTAAAGTGAGCCCTTTTTCGGCTATGAAACTTTTGTGAACAAAAGGAATCTTTTTTCCTAATGGGGGTATGATTCCGGACTCATAAGTAGTTAAATAACGGTAATATAAGATGCCCGCCACAGTAAGGATGAGTGTGCCAACTGAAAGTGCCAACCAGCGTTTTTGGGTTTTTAATGTCGCATTCATAACATTTATTTTAAGGTTTTACCAATTGATTTGAGGTTGCGCCCATCGAATAACAATACAAATTGCCATCTCTGCAACCCACCAGTAATTCCAGTTTACCATCTGAGTCGATGTCCTGCACTACAGGGATGCATTCTGAGCCATCGGGCAATACTTGTTTAAGATACCTAGTACACGTCTTTTGACCGACCACCAAGACCGTTGAACCTTCCGGGGAGGACTCAAAGAGCACCACATTACACAGTTCTCCGTTCATTTTGATCTTGTTGTCAGCATAACGTCCACCGCTATATGTAACATCACCATAATTCGATTCCTTATCTTTTTTCGATTCATTACTCTTGTACGGAACCAGTTTGAAATCCTTTTCCAGGTCTATGAATCCATTATCTAACGCAACTTGGTTCATACCGCTATTTTGAGAAAGATACAGGTTGGTGACTTTACCTATCGGCTTTCTGTATTTTACTTCTCCCTTATTTGTCACGCCACGCAACTCATAAGATTGATCCTTTACACGTTGTAATGGAATCCAACAAACAAGCTCATTTTTGAATGTTGCTATCAGTGGTTTATTTCTACCAATGAGAATGTTAGTTTCCTTATCATCATCATACCGATAGCTGAATAACTCCCTTCCTGTTCTGCCGCTCACAGCAATGATTTCCTGGAAGTTTGCGTTATAAATCACATCGTCAGTACCATCCCGGTTAAGGTCTGCAATGGCCGGCTCTGAAAAGAAGCAGAAATCAGCGCTAAAATGACTGTTCACCTTGAAAACAAAGCGATTTTCACCTGGTTTCCAACCTTTGTATGTCGAATGATAAAAACTCCACAAGCGTTTTCCGGATGCAGGATCTATGGCAGAAATTTCCCCGTTTTCCGTAGCATAAATGAGCGCGTCTTTTCCATCTAATTTAACATGCGTCGGACGGTGTTCGATATCCCCACCAGTAGGAATGCGCCATTTCACTTTTCCCGAAGCATCGAAGCAAGACAATTCTTCATTGTCGCTGCCGGCATAGAACAGCTCATTGATCTTCACAAGGCCATTCACATCCATATCACCCACCTGTTCGTCCAGGAAATGTGCAGCAATATTACCGTTTGAAGCTGCGATCTTGTATATGCCGTTACCATAATCAAGGGCGTAATCGTTGTAGCGACTGCCATTGGAACCGATCCAGATAAAGCCATTGGAAATCACCGGTCGTGAACGGTCTGTAAGGTTTCCGATCTCCTGTTTCCACTTGATTTTCAACCCCTGAGTTACCGGTTTTACCTTGACAGGCAAGGCGGCAGCTATTCCTATCAGAACAGCAACCGTTAAAAAGAGTAGTCTAAACATTGTTCTAAGCTTTGGTATATCCTAGAACACGATTTATCGCAAAAAATAACAGTTGCTAATTCATTGACTTACATAAAACCTCATCGTTCCACCCATTTTATGATCTAGCAAAATGAAATTTTCAGGAACCTGTTCCGGAGAAACATACAAAGTAACCAGTCGTACACCGGGTCTGGACTTCGACAACTGATTTCGTACGTATGAAACGTAAACCGACTCCTGATTCGGATCGTCAGTAAAATCGTCCATTCGTGCCCTTTGACTGCGGTGCTCCAAAAATGGATTGAACATAAAAAACCCACCGTAGTTTTTAAACGAATGTTGCAGAATGTTCTCACATTGGAACCGTACATTGTACAAGCCTAGTTGGGTGGCAAGTGCTTCGGCGATCTGAACTAATTCAGGACGGTATTCTACCCCTGTAAATAACGCTTCTCTGTAAAGCAGTGCGCCCAGTAAGCAGAACTTCCCGGTACCGGATCCAATATCAAGAATGTGCTGCGTGACAGCAGATCTCGTTAAAAATTCTGCTGCAAGACCGATGGCATAGGTGCCTGCGAAATGCTGTGCTGTATGAGGACTCAATTCTTTTGGTAACAATGAGTCCAGCAATTCATCCGAGGGAAGATCGCCTTTTTCAATACAGTCTAGGATCTGATTTGCCCGTTGCATAACGTGAAATTAGAAATTGTGATTACTCGAACTTACTAAGTCACGAATTAAGTTTACATTTGGAATGAATTATCCAGGGGATGTAGCTCAGTTGGCTAGAGCGCTTGACTGGCAGTCAAGAGGTCGTGGGTTCGAATCCCATCTTCTCCACAGAAACAGAGTGAGAGTGAAACGCGAGAGCGGTTTACTTCACTTTGTTTTTCTTCGCGCTCATTCTCAAACTCACTCTTAACTATGAATCAAAGTGAGTGTTAGCGTGATGAACGCCACTCTTTTTTGTTCTTTGTGCGAGAAGTTAGTGTAGTGATCTCAGGACCACCTACACAAGAAATTTTATGCTATCGAAGTAAAACGAAGGATTGATTTGTAATCTCCAGCTTCTCCACTGAACCAGAAAATTGCGTAATTGCTCGGTGCCTGCGTTCAGCCATTTTGACGGGAATACTTTTTAAAATCAGCGTTCACGCATCTTCATACAAAGACGACGCTCAGTGGTAAGAGGATGCAATCATTAAAAAGCATTTACATTGAAATCGTCAGTTCACCTTTGGTGTTGACGCGTAACAACAAGGCATCTTTACCTGGAAAGATCTCTGTGAGTTCGAGGGTTTCGGCTTTACCCTTCAGGAACACGCCTTTGGTCAGTTCACTGTTTAGTTCCTGCTCTAAAGTACCTTTCATTTCCTCCAAGTAAGGTGTGATATCGAACTTTGCTTGATTTCGCATCGCATTCGTAATCTTGTCGGTGAAGAGCCATTTGGCAGATTTCAGCAGGAGGTTTTTGCTTTCCAGATCAAAGGCTAGATCAGGGAAGGAGATGAGTTGTTTTTCAGCATCCAAGACCGGAGTTCCGATGAGGTAGAGCACGCCACTTTTCTTGCCGTCAAATTCCAGTTTCAGTTGTAACTGCTTGTTCGACGCGCCGTGCACTTCCAGTTTTTTGAAGATCACATCGTTGTACTTGATGGTCAACTTTTGCCCCTGGATCGCTTTAGTCATGATCGAACTCAAGGAATCATAGGATGCAATCGCATCTAGTTCGATGTCGAATCCTTTGGCTTTTTTGTGTTCGGAAAGATAAGGGAGTTTAGCTTCTTTTAATTGCGGTTTTTCAGTTGTGAAGTTGGGTTGAACGGTCAGATTCAGATCCACATAAGCTGTTATATGTTCAAAACGAATACCGCTCAACGACAATGATTTCGGTTGCAGACTCAAAAAACCGTACCCTTCGATTGCTGAGGGTTGAGCCAGGAGATTCCAGACTTTCTGTAATTCAGATTTGATGTCAATGGATGCAATCTCTTCATCGATCGTTTTTTCCAAATCTTTCAATACGCCCATAACTTCCTTTCGCAATTTGGACGTGGCATCGTAGCTGAATACGGTGATTTCACATGGATCGACCATTTCGAATTTCTTAAGATCCGTTTTTGTTTTGAATTTAAAATCAGGAGTGATCTTGAAATTCGTAGCATAGCCTACTGATACCCTGCGCATAGGCTCGCCCATACCACAACTGGCATAGATTCTAGGGACGACACAATTCCCTTTAGTAGTGAACAGCGCCGTACATTCCGGACAATAATTGAGATTCAAAGAATATTTACCATCTACCTCGAAATACATCAGATCGCCTTGTCCATCGAACTCAATTGGATTACGCACGAATTTGTAGGAATAACTTACTCCTTCACAATTTTCCTCCTTGCCATTAAAGGTTTGGGGAAGCGCTTTCTCCGTTTCATTGAAGTACGGTTGCAAATTGATCTTGATGGGCAAATACACGGACGACTCGCGCTGTTTAGGCGGTGGAACATCTTGAACAGTAACTACAGGGGCGACGGCTTCAAGCCGCGTTTTGCAGGAGTTAAGAATAAGGAGCGTAAGTAAAACGTATAGAATTCGCATGTCAGTTTTAAATAAGTAACGCTTTTTGAATGACCCCCGGTCGGAAAGAACGAACGGTGTAGGAGCCTTCGTTTTCATCACCTACATTTCTATTGACTCCGCTATTGAATGGGGTTCCGATCAGCTCGTAGAAGATATTTTTGTCCTGCAAGCGCATGGTCGAATGAAATAGAATTCCGTCCACTTCATAGCATTCGTAAAAGCAACCATCCAAAAAGGTCATCGGAATCAGAATCCCATTGTTTTCATCTATGAAGAAAGCGCCGAAAGGGTCTTTTTTGATCAGGTAATTCTTTACCATGTCGCCATACGTTTTGTGCTGAAATGCCATGCGGAGCTGTTTCATAGAAAAGATAAAACCAAGGTACGGTCTTTTTAAAGAATTTTAATTAGAAAACGGAACTTTATCGAATCAAATCCAAGGTACCAAGGAAGATTGCACTTGGAAGCATAGCATGGGTCATTTGGCAAGATCCGGAAGACAATACCCCTTGACATCTATGGCTGCTCCCTGGTAAGCCTTTTGTTCCTGTTTATGTTTAACGCTCATTTCTTGAAACGCTGAAAAAGAAGTTGTTCAAGAGTCTTACAACTCGGTTTTATCAGGAACAGCGGTCATTTATCGGAAGATCATATGAATATAGAGCATGGACTTTTTCAGTAAATAAATCCAACAGCAAAACGGTTCAGATTCTATCAGCGACAGCGATCTATGCTCTTTTAATAAAATCCATCATCTTCTGCAATGCTCGGGCTCGATGACTTTGTTGGTTCTTTTCCTGAAGCGTCATTTCTGCGAAGGTTCGTGATGAATTATCAGGAATAAAGATCGTATCATAACCAAATCCCTCTGATCCTGATCGAATTTTGGCTATCGCTCCATTCACTATACCATCAAAAAAATGCTGTTTTCCGTTCCAGAACAGTGCAATACTTGTACGAAAACGTGCGCTTCGATCTTCCACATTCGAAAGATTTTTCAGTAGCAACGCCATATTAGCTTCCGGATCTTTTGAACTTCCAGCGTAACGAGCAGACCGTACCCCAGGGGCACCCTTTAATGCATGCACCTCTAGTCCGGTGTCATCAGCAAAGCAATTCAAACCAAAACGTTCGTATACATAGGATACTTTCAAAAGCGCATTGCCTTCCAGCGTTTCGGCTGTTTCAGGAATTTCTCCCAGCAACTTCATATCGGTAAGTGTAAGCAGTTCGATGTGTTCCGGTAACAAGGAGCGGATCTCCCTAGCCTTGTTTTCATTGTGACTTGCAAAGATCAGTTTCATTTTACCGCATGGAAAAGTTGATCGTAATTGTGTTTAATGGCTTCCACCGAATATCTTTTTTGGATGGTCTCCTGACCGTTTTTACCCAGCTGCTTCCTTTGGGAAACATCTGTAAGCAACAATTCAAGTTTTTCTTCCCATTCGTCAGCAGAAGAAACCAAAAAGCCATTTTTGCCTTGTTCAATAATCGAAGTGTTCACGCCAACGGGCGACATTAATGTGGCCATTCCTAACGACATGTACTGCAGTCCTTTGAATCCACATTTCCCTTCCGACCAGATATCGTGCTGCAGTGGCATAACACCGATTTGAATTTGGGCTAAATCCTCTATCTCTGTGTCTTTTTGCCATTTTACGTAACGCAAGGATCTCAAGTCATACCCCGGATCCTCATTGGATATAACAACGAACTGGAAATTGTGTCGCTCTTCTAGTTTTTTTAAAACAGGAATCAATTCATCGAGGTAGCGCATCGTGGTGTGAGAGCCTGTCCATCCGATAATCGTAGGTTCAGCGTGATGATCGACAGCTATATTGTGGTGGTGATCAGTATCGATGGTTGTTGGAATGATATGCACGTTACTGTTGTACTGACGGGCATAACTTGCGAGGTATTCATTTCCCGCAGAGATTGTATGAGCCCACTTCATACAATAATTTACTTTCCAGTATGCTTTCACCCAATGAAAGCGGGAATTGGTCTCACTGTAATTGGGAAGCCAAATCGCATCATCGAAATCATAGATGTACTTTCTTTTCAACACTTTTGCGATAATCCATTCAAAAATGGGCGGACCAATATGTGCTATTTCACGGTGAATGAATAACTGATCTGCCTTGCGCAGTTTGAATAGCAAACCAAAGCGTTTAAGAAAGCAGTAGGTCACTTTCCACGCCTTGAGTAAATGCTTTCCCTTTTTATAAAGTGTTTGCCAAGTGTCGTAATCATAAAAAGGATAAACTTCTAGTTCGAATCCCTGATTTCGCAGGTGATCGAAGTATTGTTCAAATCGGAATCGCTGGGATGGCGCGCTGCCTTCGGGATAAGGAACCAGGAAGTAGATCTTTTCTGCCATCTACCGCAAAGTTAGAAAACTTCAGTATTTTCCCTGAGCAAGCTGCGATAAACCGTAGCGTAGCGTTCCGTACCGGATTGCAGTCCATAGAATTCTTTTGCTCCACGGATTGTTTCTGCTTTGTCAAAGGAGCCATGGAGTTGTTCCGTAAGATCCGAAGGGAAATGATCCATGTTTTGCAAAACCACCCCGCTTTTGTAGGTGTTTACCACTAGTGCCGTATCACCTACACCATCATTGCAAATAAGGGGAATACCCATCGCCATCAGTTCTCCCTGTTTGGTAGGGGAAGATGCTTTTTTGGAATAGGTCGGAAGAATAAAAAAGACCGATAGATCGAATAAGGAAATAAAGCTTGGTACTTCCGAATGCAGACAACGATCCACAAGTACATCACTTTTATTAATTCCCATTGAAACAGCCATGTCCCGAATAGGCTGAGGGTCGTCGCCGGTTACAAACAGAAAACGCCAAGAATGATCCTGTTGTTTGATTGATTTGAAGAGTGCGAGCATTTCATTCAGCATGTACCATGTACCAACTGAACCCACATATCCGAGGATCTTGTCTTCGGATCGAATACCCAATTTGTCTCTAAGAACAGTAAGTTGAGTTTCTTTTACCTTTTCCGGATTGAACAAATTCAGATCCGCACAACAGGGAATGACCGTGATTTTAACAGGAGAAACCGTTGGACAGATGCTCTCTATGATTTCTTGCTTTCCATTGTGTGTGAGCGAAATGATGTGGTCTGCTTCGGATAGAAAATCTTTTTCTTTTCGTTTGAAATAGCGGTAAACGGTTCTAAAAACTCGACTTCTCAAATTCCATATCTTTCCATCTACCCGCTCGTCTGCCCAGAATCCACGCATGTCAAATAAGAAAGGTGTTCCCAAGTTTCGCTTCATTCGAAGCCCTACGAGCGCTGCCAGATAACTCCTGCAATGAACTAACTTAAACGAATGCTTTCTGTGAAGACTCATTGCTTTGATCCGCATTTTCGAAACATCAAAGACAGTAGAAACAACAGGCGGTCGTTTTGTGTAAGGAATGGGGTGCCAGGTGATTCCTGCCTCGTCGCACATCTTTTGGATCTGATTTTTATGCTGTGCAAATCTTTCGGGCTTTTCAAAACTGATCAAATGAAAGGCGTACCCTTGCTTGGATAGCTCGCGCAAATAAGGCAATACCTGCGATTGTCCGAGCGGGTCGGTCATGCCGTCGTAGGAGAGGTAGAGTATGTTTGTTTTTTGAATCAACACCGCGTCTTTTTTGAGCATGGAATATGGAGCCTAGAGCATTGACTGAACATTTTTAACTTTTGCTGATTGATGTTCCATTCTCTATTTTCTATGTTCGAAATCACATCCATTCCTCGTGCCACATTTCAAACATGAGCAGATACCAGATCTTGAGATCGAATTCTTTTTTTCCATTCAGAAAATCCGATTTCAATTGACTCACATAACTTGGTGAGAAAACGCCTTCTCGTTCAATGCGTTCTTCTGACAAATAGTCTTCCATGAGCGATCTTAATTCTGATCGAAGCCAATCAGCGATGGGGATGGCAAATCCCATTTTTGGTCGATCCATGATCTCTTTCGGGACATATTTATGAACGATCTCTCGTAACAGATATTTTTTTACGCCATTTCGGTATTTGTATTCATCCGGAATCTGAGCAGCCCATTCAATAATATGCTGATCCATGAAAGGTTCTCTACCTTCCAAGCTCGCTGTCATCGTAGCGCGATCGACTTTCTGAAGGATATCATCCAGCATATACGTGGTGTAGTCGATGGCCATCATGTAAGCCAAGGGCGAGTAAAAAGGAGCTTTTAGTTCTTTCGATTCGTAAGCCGTTTCCAAGACATGGAAAGGTAATTGGATAAGCTCATCCAATTGTTCATTCGCATATTGCGTGCTTAAACTCCGCATGATCTTTTCCGGCGAAGGATCGCGAAGGATGCCTTTCAACTTTTCATAACGGTTATGAAAATTGTATTTATTCTTTAGAACCGGAATCTTATCCGCAGGGATGAGGTCCATGCTTCCGGCCATCATTTTTCGCACTACTGAAGGCATGGAGGAAATGCGTTTTCCATGACGCATCAGGTAATCGTAGCGATTGTAACCAGCAAAGATCTCGTCTCCACCATCGGCACTCAAGGCTACCGTCACATGTTTACGCGCCATGAGGCTGACAAGCGTAGTTGGAATAGCGCTGCTGTCACCAAAAGGCTCATCGTAGTGGAAAGGTAAACGTTCGATCAACTCCATGGCCTCTTTTTGCGTACAAGCGATCTCAGTGTGATCTGTTCCCAATAGTTCAGCAATGTTTTTGGCAAATGGGGCTTCGTTTAAACCAATATCCGGAACAGATATAGTAAATGTTTTCAGTTTTTCAGTGCGGTCTTTCTGTAGTAGGGAGGTTACCGAAACACTGTCATAGCCTCCGCTCAGGAAAACACCTACAGGCACATCGGCCACCATGCGGTAGTTGAATGCCTCGGTCAAAACGTTTTCGGTTTTATCAATCAATTCCTTTTCAGAGAGATTGAGTTTTGGATGGTTGTAGGCATCGTAAACATTCCAGTATTGCGTTTCTTTGGTTTCTTGTGAAACCAGATCATAGGTCAGGTAATGTCCCGGACGCAGCTTTCGACAATGCTTGAAAATGCAATAAGGCGTAGGCACGTTCCCAAATTGCATGAAGGCAGCCACCGCTGACGGATCTAGTTCTTTCGCAAAATCCGGATGTGCATGGAAACTCTTCAATTCCGATCCGTAAAGAAGCAATCCGTCCTTTTGATAAATGAATAAGGGTTTTACACCTGCACGATCTCTTGCTGCAAAAATGCAATGTTTTTCTGCGTCAAGAA
Organism: Crocinitomicaceae bacterium; assembly: GCA_044340465.1. Taxonomy (GTDB): domain Bacteria; phylum Bacteroidota; class Bacteroidia; order Flavobacteriales_D; family Crocinitomicaceae; genus M0103. Next base: position 10,683 of record JBIITO010000028.1, read on the forward strand.
TTACCATAGCAAACATGCCCCGAAAACGATCTAAGCAAGAAGTTCCCCATTCTGCATATGCGTGCAAAATAACTTCCGTATCCGAATTTCCTGAAAAGGTATGTCCGAGTTTCTCAAGGACTGTTTTAATCTCCTGATAATTGTAGATCTCGCCATTAAAAGTAATCCAGAAGTGCCTCCAGTTCATGGGTTGCTTCCCGAAATCACTGAGATCAATAATGGCCAGACGTCGGTGACCGAGACCGATCTTCACTTTTCCGATTTGAAATTCTTTAGAGGATCCTCCATCTGGTCCGCGGTGATAGAGTGTTTCAGCCATCAGATGAGCTGTTCCATCCGGTGTTCTGGAACAATGATCGAAGTATCCGGCTATTCCGCACATGATACGAAAATAAGATTAATTAATCTATTTTCGTATTCCATGACCATAACAAGTGATCGTATCTGGTAAACCCATATTCAGCCTTCAAACAAAACTTTCTCTAACGCTTGTTTGTTCTTCTGTAATTCTATAACCGCCTCTTTCTTGTTATAAATGAGAAACAAATACCTCCGCTTTTGACCCGTGCGTTTAAAATAATGTGCAAATCGATGTGCGAACATTCCTGATAAGGGAAGCGAGATAAGATACAACAGCATTCCCCACAAAGGAGGATGGAGATACCACTTCATCCATTCGATCCATGCAACATAGGTTAGCGGATACAAGACAAGACTCAGCAAAATGTTTAAGGCAGCATGATATTCCACAAAGCGGGAAAGTTTCGGGACCACAAGATCTATCACCTTGTAAGTTAAATAATTATGTATCATACCAAATAGGAAAAAGGGTAATCCCAGTAAAAGAAAGATCAAAGAAAAACCAAGTTGCATAAGATAGAGTCGTGAACGAAACCGTCTACTGATAAAATCAGAATGAATGGCGAGTTTTTCCTGTTGCCATTTTATTTTAAAGCTTAGTTCTTGTAGATCGCGGATGAGGTAAGGCCGCATCAATTGGTGTTCTTCAATCGCTGATTTGATCCGTTTAATTAGAAGTGCACCTTTTTCAACATGAGTGGACTCCTCCTTAGTACGTAGAATATGAAACAGATTGTGAATCATTCGTTCCTGTTCATCGTTTTCCGCGGTAACCAGTACCCGCTCCAACTGTTCCCTAAATCTTAAGGTTAACTTCTTTGCGGCACCGGAAGGGTTTTCATGGTAGGTATCCAGATATTCGCTAATGCCCATTCCTTTTCCAACAGTAACCATAACCGAACTTCTGAATTTCTCCGCTTGAGAATAGAATAATCCCACCGAGATGATTTTCAAGTTGAGTTTTCCGCCATTTCGTTTTTCAACTTCAAGAGCAATCCGTGCTGTTCCTGATTTCAACTCCCTTAATTTCAATTCAGGCATACTTGTTCCTTCAGGAAAGATCAGAAGTGTTTTTCCCTGTTCTAATATGTCATAGCAAGCTTGCAATGAATCTGCATTCGAAACACCCCGGGTCGCGCAGTCCGAACTTCGGTTGATGGGGATCATGTTCAGTTTACGAAGCAGCCACTTTTTGAAACGGGAACGAAAGAAGCTACTCTTCGCCAGGAAATAGATTGGCTTTTTGCAGAGATGACCTATCATCCATGCATCCATAAGTGTATTTGGATGGTTGGCGATGATAATTACTGGACCATTGTGATCCAGATATTCTCTGTTGCGGATATGCACGGCCCGGTAATAGAGACGAATGCTCCATCCAACAATCATCTTTAGGAAGAAATACACTGAATTCTTGTTAAATAAGGATGAAAGTTAACCATTCTTTAAACACATAAAAGAAGTACAATGGCTCGTTTTTGTAAATTCGTCTCGATGAAACGAACAGTTGCCTACCTTAATAGCAATGACGGAAGTAGCATTCTGGCTTTTGGTGAACGTGATCGAATCCGCATTCAGTATGCTGTAGATATGACTGCATTAGATGATTTCTTATTTCGAAATGGTAATTTGTTTAGGTTTGGTTGCTTGAGCTATGATCTGAAACGCGCCATTCATCGATTACCAATTCATAATGAGGATAGCGTTGAATTTCCTGACCTGATGTTCTGGGTACCTGATTGCGTGGTTCGGATGGATCAAGAAAATTTCGAATTTCTTCAAGGCGAGAAGACGGAAGAAAATCTGGACTTCGTAAACAAAGTTCTGGAAGAGGAGACTAATACCAATTTTCATCAGCATGATTTTGTATTTCGACCTCGTATATTAAAGGATGAATACGTGGAGAATGTCTATCAACTGAAAACGCATTTACAACGTGGAGATATTTATGAAGTAAACTACTGTCAGGAATTTTTAGCAGAAAATGCAGCGATTCCGAACGTTTGGGACGCGTACTTCAAGCTCAATCATCTGACACAAGCACCGCATTCTGCATTTATTGGTTTTGACGAATTTGCTGTTTTCTGTGGGAGTCCGGAGCGTTTTTTACGTAAATCCGGTGACCGATTGATCTCCCAGCCAATCAAAGGAACTTCGAGAAGATCATCTGATCCGGAAGAAGATGAACGTCTAAAACAAGCTCTGCAAAACGATCCAAAGGAACGCTCAGAAAATGTGATGATCGTGGATTTAGTGAGAAATGATCTGTCGAGAGTGGCATCTAAAAACTCAGTACTTGTAGACGAATTGTGCGGGGCCTATACCTACGAAACGGTGCATCAGTTGATCTCCACGATCTCGTGTGAGCTCAGACGTGAAGTCTCTTTTTCTGACATTTTACACGCCACTTTTCCAATGGGTTCGATGACCGGCGCTCCCAAACGCAGAGCGATGGAATTAATCGAGTCACATGAAAATTTCAAAAGGGGATTGTACTCAGGTTCAATTGGATATATCGATCCAAAAGGTGATTTCGATTTCAATGTAGTTATCCGTACGTTGATCTACAATTCAGAGAAAGAAGTGCTGTCTTGCTCAGTAGGAAGCGCAATCACCATTCAGTCAGATCCCGAAAATGAATATGAAGAATGTCTGGTAAAGGTCAGACGCATCATGGAAGGAATCAATGAGTGATCTCCTTCAACACTTAACTCATTTTCTTTCGAAACATCTTGTTAAACGATGTCTTGTTGCCTGCAGTGGCGGTGTAGATTCAATGGTTTTACTCGACCTGTTACGAAAAAGTGGAAAGGAACTTCTTGTGCTCCACGTGAATTATGGATTACGAGGCGAGGCATCAGATCTTGATGAAGCTATGATCAGAGATTATTGTTCACAGCACAGATTGGCTTTTGAGTCAAAAATGATTAATCTTTATGCTCTTTTACAATCTGATGGGGGAAACCTACAGAGTAAGGCACGAGACATTCGTTACGCCTATTTCGATGCCCAGTTTCAGGACGGGGATGGTGTTTTTTTGGCCCATCATCTGGATGATCAGATTGAGACCTTTTTTATGGCCTTGACCCGAGGAGGAGGACTTCGTGCCTTATCATGTATGGCGGAAGAACGAAATTATTTTTTTCGTCCATTGCTGTCCATTGAGAAAGAAGAGCTCATCGCATATGCCCGATTCCATTCTGTTCCGTGGCGCGAGGACCATAGCAATAAGGAATTGACCTATGCCCGCAACAAATGGCGAAATACTTTTTTGCCGGAAATCAAGACAGTCTTCCCAATGATTGGTAAAGAGGTCCAAGAACTGGTTAAGCATTTTCAAATAAACTTACAAAAGATTCAATTGAAAGCAGGAACGCTGCTGTCAAAGTTCTACCGCAATGGGATTCTTCCATTTCAATGGATGGATCAAGAAGAAGAAGTAGTAAAAGAGTTATTGCGATTGAAAGGTTTATCTTATGGTTTGTTCGACGAGCTTCAAAAACTGAGGAATGCCGACAAGGGAGGACGAATTCAACTCAATGATCCTGATTATACTATCGTTTATCGGGAAAAAGACCATTTTCGTTTTACAACACAAGAGAAATCTCTCCTTCCTGAATTACTCATTCGTCGTGTAGATGTCCTTCCTTCCTTTTTCGATAAAAAGGCCATTTACCTGGATCCTGAAAAATTAAAAGGCGAACTACGTATCAGAATCTGGCAGTATGGAGATAGAATGAAGCCCATTGGTGTTAAGGGCTCCAAACTTATTTCAGATATCCTGTCCGATGCAAAAGTACCGGCGTCCGAAAAGTCTTCCCAACTTGTCGTTCATGACGATACAAAGATTCTTTGGTGTATTGGGTATGCGATAAGTCGTGTGGCTTTGGCTAGCGAAAATTCACAAAAGATCAAAGTAGATTTTAGGAATAATCCAAAGTGATTATTAGTTCACGCGGAATGGTTAGAAATGCTTTTTATTTTAATTTTTCAGTAATCGTATTGTGGCTTTTTTCTTAAATTCGAATATTCCAATCGGAAGATAAATGAAAACGATTGCTCAGCTCCTCTGTTCTCTCATCCTCGTTCTATTTGCAAACGATGGGTTTACACAAACTGGTCGGATATGGGTAAGGATTTCAGATCCCTCTTTCAGAGATTTGGTTTTAGGTGTGACCCGGAAACATCCTTCACTGCAAAATTGGATGAAATTGAAAAACACCTTTTATATTACAGACACAAGGTTAGCCTTACCTGCATCAAAAAATTCAGAACTTAAACAGGTTATTGAGATCAATTGTGAATGCAATGAGCAGGAACTTTTGCAAAGGATAGCCCATTCTGGATTGCCATTTATAAAACCTGAAATAGGCCCTCATTATCAAACGCTCAATATTCCGAATGACTATAACTCAAAATTTGCAAATGATTATGCGCTCGATCTCATCAATGCGGAGGGAGCTTGGGAAATTACCCAGGGTGACCCCACGATTACCATTGCTATAACCGATGAAAATTACCATTTAAATCACGAGGAATTAGTGGATAAGTACGATTTTGTTACAGATAATTTAACTTCTTCAAACTACACGCATGGCACGGCTGTCGCTATTACTGCCTCCGGGAATACAAATAATGGTGTTGGAAAAAGTTCAATCGGATATAAGACACGCTTACAGTTGAGAGCGATGAATTACAATGAAGTTTTAAATGCAAGTTATTCCGGTGCCGAGGTTATAAACCTTAGTTGGGGTTCAGGTTGCACATATAATACTTATCACCAACAGGTTATCAATGAGGTTTATGCCAATGGTTCTGTTCTTATCGCCTCCGCAGGAAATGGTAGCACTTGTTCAGGAGCCACTAATCTGGTCTATCCTGCATCTTACGACCATGTTATATCTGTTACCTCGATTGGTCCTAACGATAATCATGAAAGAATTATTGGTAATGCCGGATCTACGCATCAACATAATGACCTTGTTGATCTTGCCGCTCCAGGTTATGATATTGCCCTTTCAACATCCCCTGGAGTTTATACAACCGGCAATGGAACTTCATTTGCCGCGCCACTTGTTTCAGGCTTATGCGGATTAATGTTGTCTGTAAATCCGTGCCTTTCACCCGATCAGGTAGAATTCATTCTCAAATCAACAGCAGTCAATATTGATTCTAAAAACCCGAAATACGCCGGTCAACTGGGGGCGGGCAGAATCAATGCTCAAGCGGCATTACAAATGGCCAGTAAATTCAACACCTTTCCGATGACGGCCAGAAATACGGTCAATTGCGCTAAATTGACACAAGGAGTTATACTCGATTTATCAGAAGGAGGAAAAGCTCCTTTTTCCATACTTTGGAGTAACGGCCAAACGAACGATACAATTTCCGGACTAGCACCGGGCACTTACAGTGTCGTGGTTCGCGACGCAAATCGTTGCTTATCAAGTTACTCAACTACTTTTGAAGACATTACACCGATCATTATAGAAGAATCGGTCACTAACCCCTTTTGCGGCGGAGAATCAACTGGAAGCGTTATCATTAAGGCAACCGGAGGATTCCCACCATACAAAGCACTTTGGAATACAGGTGAAACGTCGCAGAACTTAATCGGTCTCAAAGAAGGGACTTATTTTGTTATTTTAACAGATCAACTTGGTTGTAGCGAGTCAGAAACATACCAGCTGTTGGAACCATCACTTTTGGAGGGCGGTATGGTAGTTACAAATATTCTAAATTCATCTGACGGAGCGATTGACTTGAATATTACGGGCGGAATACCTCCGTATACCTACATATGGTCGAATGGTTCTAACTCAGAGGATCAATCCGGTTTGGATCCAGGATTTTATGAAGTACTCATTCGTGATGTAAATAACTGCGAACTAGCCCTGAATACAAGCCTAAAGATAGATGGATCCAGTGGCTTATCGAATTCAAGCGAGATCAACAAACCTAAACCGGATTTTGAAGGCTTCTATGATCCAACGAAAAAAGAATTAGTATTTCATTGGCAACGCGGAGGAGCTTTGCAGGTAACAGACATTTTAGGAAAAATAGTCTATATAAAATCGAATCTTCCGTACAACGGTACTGATTTTATAAAAATAGAATCGCCAGGCACTTATTTAGTTCGCGGATCTACTGAAAAGGGGGTTCAAGGATTCAAATTCATTGCTTACTAATCCAAATGCATCCAAAATTACCCGAAGCATTTAAAAGTCGCGTTACGAAAGATGAATTTCTGGGCAAGGCGTTAGTGACGGAACTTGAAACAGATCCCACAGTTTCAATTCGTTACAATCCACAGAAAACACGGGCTAGTTTACCTGTTCTGAGCGAAGTAAAATGGTGCAAGAATGCCTTCTATCTTAAAGAACGACCTGTGTTTACCCTTGATCCTTTATTTCATGCAGGCTCGTACTACCCCCAAGAAGCCGGTTCTATGTTGCTTGATCATGTACTACGATCTCTTGAACTGCCTCAAGATCCGATGGTTTTAGACCTTTGCGCTGCGCCAGGAGGAAAAAGCACTTTAATCGCTTCCTATTTGAATGGAAAAGGGGTACTCGTTTCAAACGAGCTCATTCCACAAAGAGCAGCAATACTGCGTGAAAATATTGTTAAGTGGGGCTCGCCAAACACAATCGTAACCAATAATAAACCATCCGATTTTAATAGACTTCCACATTTTTTTGATGTTATAGTGGTAGACGCACCTTGTTCGGGTGAAGGAATGTTCCGAAAAGATAAGAACGCTCGCTCGGAGTGGTCCGAATCCAATGTTTTTCTATGTGCTGACAGGCAAAAAACCATATTAACTGAGGTTTGGGATGCCTTACGGCCCGGAGGACACTTAATTTATTCAACGTGCACCTTCAATCGCCTAGAAAATGAAGATAACGTAAAGTGGATAATGGAAGAGCTTGGTGCTGAGCTCATTCGATTAGATATACCAAACACTGTGCTCCCCGACCGTGAAGATTGGGGAGCATATTGCCTGCCCGGCACTACGAAAACTGAAGGCTTTTATTTAGCGGTTGTTAAAAAACCGGTAGACCGTGTTCGCCAAACTAACCTTCAATCAAAATTAAACCCATACAAGGATAAAAATTTGGTTTCGGCTTGGTTTTGTCAGGAAAACTACACCTTTTATGAGCGGAATGAATGGATATATGCCCTGCCTATAACTCATGAAAAGGAAATGTTGCATGTTCAGCAAACTCTTCGCTTGTTGAAATTAGGGGTATGTATCGGATCAGTAGCCCGCAAGGGAATTATTCCATCGGAGGAACTAGCTTTGTTTAATTGCCCCCATTCTGAAAAAATTCCAAAAATCGAATTAGATAGAGATTATGCCATTAGGTATTTAAAAGGAGAAACGTTTAGCGTTCAAGGAACGGATGGCTGGAACCTGATAATCTATGAAGAAGCCACACTAGGGTGGATTAAGAAAATAGGCAGTCGCTTTAACAACCATTATCCAAAAGATTGGCGGATTCGAATGCGAATAGAATAATGACTAAATGGTTAGCATATTTTCTGGTCTTTAACCTCACATTCATCTTTCTGGTAAGTTGCGGTAGGCCAGAAGTAGAACAAAGAAAATCATTTTTAAATAACTCCAACGACACAACGGGACGAGCGGTTGAACGCTATCGCTACTTCATTGACACTCCCGTTTGTACAGATGAAGGCATAAGTGGCGTATATAAAGGTGTAGAATTCGTTGATTGGGAGTATACTCGAAAATTGAATCTCACGGGTACAGATATTGCCCATAACTATTCCAATCTAATGTGTAAATATGCGGGAAATCATCTTAAAGAACTTTACCGAAAAGGAACGTATTCCAGAGTCGATCTAACTCGTATTCGTTTAACAACGGAAGGAATGCTAGATGGAGATGATTATGTTGTATATCGCTTATACATTCCCTTGATACGAGTGAGTAAAAGCATGGCTATGACTGGATTTGATCATTGTGGTGGTTGGGGTCATGCGCCTAATCTTGTTAAAAGAAAAAAAGACCTGCTTAATGGAAAGATCGTTAAGCACAACAAACTATATATCAGCCCGCTGTATAAAACTCCAGAAGGGCTTGAGGAATACTGGATTCAATGGCAGCACACAGATCTGCAGTGAGCGGCTAAATTTCAGCATTTCGATTGCTCCACGCCATGAAAATTTGAACCAACCAAGTAATCTTCGAAACCTAGATGTCTCAAATTATTTGTATAATTGTATATGCACCGACCACGCGTTATTCCTGTTTTATTACTAAAGGACCAAGGTCTCGTAAAATCGATAGGTTTTAAAAATCACCGTTATATTGGTGACCCAATGCATGCGGTTTATATTTTTAATGATCTGAAGGCAGATGAATTAGTTTTTCTGGATATCCAGGCAACTCAAAAGGGCCGAAGTATTGATCCGGAATTTGTGCGTAGAATTGGAGAAGAAGCAGACATGCCTTTCGCAGTAGGTGGCGGAATACGTTGTCTTGATACCATAAGGCAATTATTAAAATGTGGGGCAGAAAAAGTTATTCTGAACACAATTGCCGTGGAGGATCCTTTATTTGTGAAACATGCGGCAGACGAGTTTGGGGCTTCAACGATTGTGGTCTGCTTGGATGTAAAATCAAAATGGCCCCATGGATTACGTGTTTGGTCCAATGCAGCTACTATATCTGGAAAATCAGATCCTATTGCTTTTGCACGCCAGATGCAAGAACTAGGGGCAGGAGAACTCGTGGTTCAGTCTGTTGATCGCGATGGAAGCATGGATGGTTACGATTTAGGGCTCACTAAGAAAATATCTGAAAATGTCACTATTCCTGTTATCGCTTTGGGTGGAGCTGGTTCAATGGAACATTTGAAAGAGGCATCACAAAAAGGATTTGCCAGTGGACTCGGAGCAGGAAGCCTGTTCGTATATCAAAGCAAGCGTCGTGGCGTATTGATCAATTACCCTGAGCAACATTTAAGAATTGAAAATTCATAAATACCCTCTGTTTGCAAAAGAAATTTTTAGTTAGAATAATTGACGTATTCAATATATTTCATGATCAAATGATCAAATGATCAAATTTCCAATTAAATAGTTGTTCCCGTTACATTTGCATATTATCTTTGACCGATGCACTCCAAAATATATCAGCAATGTACTCGTTGCGTTATGGATTCTACAGACCCCGACATTTTGTTCAATGATTCGGGTGAGTGCAACCATTGTACAGAATTTATAGAGAAACGCGCACAACACAAGTATCAGGGTGAATCCTCTGATAGAGCTCTTGACCTTTTGATAACCCGGATCAAGCAATCAGGGAAGGGCAAAGAATTTGATTGTGTCGTTGGATTAAGTGGTGGCATAGATAGCAGCTATGCTGCATTTATCGCTCGACAGCATGGACTGCGTGTTTTAGCTGTTCATATGGATAATGGTTGGAACTCAGAGGAGGCCGTTTCCAATATCAAGAATATTGCATTAAAACTTCGGGTCGAATACGAAAGCTTTGTATTAGACTGGGAAGAGTTCAAGGATCTTCAGATTGCATTTTTAAGGGCGTCAGTTCCTGAGGCAGATACACCTACCGATATTGCTATACTTTCATCTTTACACAAAGTTGCCGCCAAATACAACATTAAATATATTATCAGTGGAGGGAATTTTGCCACTGAAGGAATTTTGCCGAAAACTTGGCACTATAATGCAAAGGACCTTACCTATTTCAATTACATCCACAAACGATTTGGGAAAAGGAGATTGAAGAAGTTTCCAACTTTTGGCTTCCTTTCGGAAATGTATTACAAATTGATCAAAGGCATTAAAATGGCCTACATTCTAAATTATGTGCCTTTTGAGAAAAATGAAGCGATGGCATTACTTGAAAAGGAACTCCATTGGAAGTATTACGGCGGCAAGCATTATGAATCTAAGTACACCGGATTCATACAGGCCTATTATCTGTATGAAAAGTTCGGCATCGATTACCGGAGAGCCACTTTTTCCTCTCAGATCTGTGCAGGCGCCCTATCCCGTGAAAACGCATTGAAAGAACTAAAATCCAAGCCTTACAATGATGAGGTGATTGCTGAAGAGAAAGCCTACATCGCCAAAAAATTGGGTTTAAATAGTCAAGAATTTGAAGACATACTTAACCTTGCTCCAAAATGGTATCGTGATTACCCCAACGATGAGAAACGTTTGAACCTTGTTTATAACACCTATCGTAAAATATTTAAAAAAGAAAAACTAGGTTCATTTTGATTCTTCTATACTTCTTACGTTCACACAAAAAAGGTATCCGTCCTAAAACTAATCTCGGGGAATATTATCGTTGCCAAATCATTTGATTTTAGTCTCTTTTCGTTTAAGGGTTCGAAGGAAAGCGAAAATACGTTTCCTGAAAAGAAACATTAATAGTAAATAGGGAATGATCATAAGGTAAAGAATACCTGTATTTATCTTGCTGCCAAATGAATTCTCATCCAGTTCGCTTCCTTGCTCCGAAAGGAGTTTGCATTGTGAGCATCCCTGAGCTAACAATTCACTTTGAACCAATAGAATCGCAAGGATTGATAGAGCCAGCAAAATGATAAACCTTTTCATATTACAAATTTATAAAGATCTCTTTAAAAGAAGTGAACGCAGTGTTTATTGAATCATACTGCTGATTCAGCCATTTCGCGTATTTTTGTTTTTGTGAGATATCTCCTGCACATACTTCTATTGGTGTTTATTGTCGCTATGTTTTCGTCTTGTTCCGGAAACACTAAGAAATTATCTTCTAAAACGGTTGACCTGGATAGCTTGATCACACTCTATCCGGACAGCGTCCCGTTATTGGTTCAGCGTGGAAAGGAAAAGTTGAAAGAGTATAAATTCGACAAAGCTATGGCCGATGCGGCACGTGCCTTTCGTCTTGACAGTGCAAACCTGGA
>JBIITO010000117.1:0-6805 GCA_044340465.1 Crocinitomicaceae bacterium
GCTAAAAGACGTTTTGTAATGGAAATTAGAAATCTAACTATTGCTCTTATTGTTATTCAATGTGGCGGAGATCCTAAACTCTTTTTTAAGACATAAGAAATGGTCGGAATTTCTTCCGACCATTCGTTAAGTTTCCTGTCCCTTTCTAAATTGTAATATGAATTTACATTTTAATGAATTTCACGCTATCAGTTTGTTTGCCCGCGATGAATTTCACAATATACGTACCTTTCTGAAGATCTGACCCATCAATTGTTAATGTCTGTGAACCTGCTTCAATATTTTTTCTTATTATCGTTTTAACCAAATTTCCGGATATAGAGTATACATATACACTAACATTGGAATTGTTCTCTAAATTGAATGTTAATGTGGTATTATCGTTTGTTGGATTCGGGAAAGTTTTCAATTTAGTTTTGAAAACCTTACTTCCATTCCCATTCAAATCTTCAATTCCTAAGTAGGCAGCAGAACTCCAAATACCACGTCCATAAGTCCCTATATAAATCTCGCCTGGTCTTCGATTTCCTTCCTCCCATGTTCTCCAGGATTGGCGCACTTCATAAACAGGTGTACCCTCGAATCCTGTCGATGCATTTTTCCAATCTCCACCACCATTATCAGAAATTAATACTCCTTCAGAGGTTCCAATAACCAAAACGTCCGGATCATCACGATCAATGATACCATCGTAGGTAGCGACAAGAACATCTGTTAAGTTTGTAAATGTAGGTGTTGCATCTGTTGCATTCTGGGATCTTTTGTTCCTACCTCCAAATCCAGAGAAAAGTACTATGTCATTTTTGTCATTTGGATTAACTGCGAGTCCTTCAAAATTACCTGTTGCAATTTGTATTTTGGTCAATGCGGTAGGAGGTGTTTTAAGAGCACTACCGTGATACCCCGCTTTCGAAGCAAATAGGGGATCAGAAGTGTAAATATTTCCAAGTCCATCTAGTCGATATACATCCTTTCCACAGCTAATATAACAATGATTAAGATCCCTGGAGAATTCAATATCAACAGACCCGGTCATTGAACCCCCAATACCTTGTACAACACAAACCCATTGTGGATTTGTTGAAGCTAAACGCAGTGCATTGCGAGTTCCCCATAACTCTCCACCATTAGCGTTTACATATACCAGTAACCATGACTGATAAGGGTCCTGTACAATAACAGTATCCCACGCTACATTATATGCAACTGTGTCATTGCCTAAACTGAGTATTTCGCTCGTAACATTATTACGTCCATAATAATGTTTGTACGAACCAATACTTTTAACTACAACTGTGTCAGCACCTCCAGGGAAATTAACCATCAAAGAGTCATTGATTTCTGGAGGAGATTTTCCACTAGCGGTTTTAAATGGTTTGTATTGGTAATTACCTAGATACACGGTTTCCCCATTTATCTTGTTCACTACAGAAATATCATCCTTAGTGAGTAAGTTATCGTAAAGAAGTGTATCATCAAAATACAAGTTGGTTGGAGTGGTATATGATATAGTATTGCCTGTAGCCATACTCGGGATGTTTATTTTTGTTCCAGCAACATAATTCCTAGAAGGAATAAAAGTAATCGAGTCCTCAGATTCGGTGTCGTAATATTCGGCAAGAACAAATTCTGTATGGAAGGGATGAAAATTGGTTCCTTCTGTTCCTGGCGCCGGATATGATTTGGGTAGCGTAGGAACAAAGGCTTTCCACGTTTTTCCTTTGTCACCTGACCTTGATATGGAGTTATAATAAACAGAGGAGAACATTACTTTTGGATTAAAGAATGAAATTTCACATTCAAATCCGTCACCACCGTTGACCTCTATGTACTCTTTTTCAGTAGATAAGGTGTAATCATTGTACAGGGTTCCATTGTCCTGAGTTCCTCCCATTAAAGCACCATCTTTATCGAAGGCAATACCATAGAATTGGGTTACGTTATAGCCTCTGTTTGCAGGAAACCAGTTTTGACCATAGTCTTCAGTAATATTAACACCTCCATCATTGCCTACGTAAAGCCTGTTCAGATCATCCCATTTCATTTCGTGTTGATCAGCATGCGCGTATTTTGGAGTAAATGGAGGTAAAAGCCATTGAGTAAGCTGTTTGAACCCCCCTGATGGTGGATTATTAATTGATTGTTTCCACTGCCAAACATCAATACCGCCGATGAGAATTTTTTCATTATCATTCGGGGCTACAGTTAAAACGGAATTCCAACGACCTTGATTACGATAAATATCAAGATTACTCGGGGTTCCGGATGCACCAATGAATTGAGACCACGTGTTCCCATTGTCATGAGACACATGCATCCCGTCTAAATTTAACCCTGTTCGTATCGCGTAAATAGAGTAAAAACCATTTTTTTTAGTAGGCGAAATAGCATATTCAATTCTAGTTGAGCCCCTCGTTACCAAACCGACTCCATTCCCTGATTTATTTAACCAAGTATCGCCACCATCATTAGAAACATATGTTCTGTTATCATCAAAAGCAGCAACTATTACTGAGCCGTCTTTAGAAATCTTAATAGCTCTACAAGAACCAACTCCAGCCGTAACTGATGTGAGAGTTTGATCTCCGATTTTCCATTTTTTCAAACCCTCATCAGTGGCAAGCCAAACTGTATTGTTGTTATCAGATGATACAACCTCGATACATGTATTTGTTCCGGGTATTTCATTCCAGTTAGTACCAAAATCAGTAGAATACCAAACCCCGTTTCCATTCCCGAAAGATAAAGGTTCATTATACTCACCACTAAATCCTGTAGAAATAAACAAGGTTCCATCGGGTGTTTGAGTCATGCTGGAAATAAATGGACTTGCCCCTGCATTTATATATGAATCAACTCTTGACCATTGATTACCACGATTGAGGGTTACAAAAAGTCCTCCCGAAACACCTCCTGCCCAGACTCTTTTTCGATCATTTCGGTCAATCTGAATTGCCCTTGTTCTTCCTCCAATATTATCAGGTCCTTTTTCTTCCCAAGTAATAGACTTACTTTTTGGGCTCATTCTGAATTGTTTACGAATGAACTCAAGTTTCTCTTGCGTAATGGGTTGCCCAGTGGATTGATCAATATATCTTGCTTCCATCCATTTGGTTGCATCGTCAGCCGTTCCAGCTTCAAGAGAGGGCAGTGATTTTTTGGAATAAGATGCTTCCCTTTTAAATGTATCAAAAGGAAATGTCGCAAGGGTTGCTATTATTGCAATCAAAGCTACTGATATAATTATCAAATTGTTACGATTCATTTTGAGTTGGTTTCGTTATAAACGCAATTTAGAGACCGCCAAAATAACAAATTTTCTTATTCAATTCAGTCTAAAATCATTGTTAGTTAAACAAAGATAAAAAGGAGAAGTTTATAATTTCTAAAATATTCTTACCAAAAATCACAAGAAATAATAATATTTTAGAACAAATGTTTTTCTGCATGGTATGAACTGCGAACCAAAGGTCCGCTCTCTACATATCTGAAACCCATTTTCAGCCCAAGTTCCTTGTATTCGAAGAATTTTTCAGGAGTTATAAATGCTGCCACTGGTAGGTGTTTATGTGTAGGTTGAAGATATTGTCCAAGTGTCAGGATATCCACGTTCACGCTTTTAAGATCTTCCATTGTTTCAACGACCTCCTGTTCAGTTTCACCAAGTCCAAGCATCATCCCTGATTTTGTTCGCATACCTCCTTTTTTTAATCTAAAAAGTACTTCTAAGCTGCGATCATATTTAGCCTGGATTCTAACATGTTTGGTCAATCGTCGGACTGTTTCAAGGTTGTGAGAAACGATCTCTGGAGCCACATCTATTATCTTTTGAAGATTATCCCAGTTTCCTGCGAAATCAGGAATTAGAGTTTCCATAGTCGTTTCCGGTGATTGTTGTCTTATGGCGCGAACCGTCTGAGTCCAGATGTCTGCTCCACCGTCTTTCAGATCATCTCTGTCCACTGAAGTGATTACAGCATGCTTTACTCCCATGGTTTTTACACTATGCGCAACTTTGCCTGGTTCGTAGATGTCCACATTTTCTGGGCGGCCGGTTTTAACGGCGCAAAAGCCGCAGGAGCGAGTACAGATGTTTCCGAGGATCATGAATGTTGCGGTACCCTCGCCCCAGCATTCACCCATGTTTGGACAGCTTCCGCTTTCGCAGATGGTGTGTAGTTTGTGTTGGTCTACCAGTGAACGAACCTTTTTATAATTCTCTCCCGTAGGTAATTTAACGCGCAGCCATTTAGGTTTCTTGATGCGGATATCATTTTCCTTATACTCCAAAGTATCGCTCATTTGCTGATAAATTAGTTTCTATTACAAATGTAAGGACAAATGGTTCGCGATTAAAGTATTTGCGAAGAATAAGCAATTAAAAGTACCTTTACAACCTCCAAAAGATTAAGATAATGGCTACTTCAAGAATAGAATACTTAGGAGGACTAAGAACAGAATGCAGACATTTGGCTTCCGGAACGGTAATCAAAACCGATGCTCCTCTTGATAATAAGGGTAAAGGAGAATTTTTCTCACCGACCGATCTTGTCGCTACAGCTTACGGTTCTTGTATGCTGACAATTATGGGTATTTTTTGTGAGGAACATGGAATATCCATGTCTCACGGCACGGTTGAGATCACCAAGGTGATGGCAGCAAATCCAAGAAGAATTGGTAAGATAGTGTTGCATATTGACCTCTCTGCCAATAACTGGGACGAGTCTACCGCCGAAAGAGTGATCCGTGCAGGGAAGGCTTGTCCGGTTGCGAAAACGATTGATGAAACTGTAGAAATTGAATTTGATATTCGAAGTTGATGAAAAAAGAGTTTAATAAACCTTTCCGTAAAAAGGAGCAGGAAAATCTTATTTATGGTGTTCGCTCTGTTATTGAAGCAATTCGTGCTGATAGAGAGATCAATCGCATCATGATCCAGAAGGGAATGAACAAAGATCTTTTCATGGAATTGAAAGAGTCCTTGAAAGGAAAGGATTTTCAATTACAATTTGTACCGGTTGAAAAACTGAATGCAGTTTGTGAAGGCAATCATCAGGGAGTTGTTGCAATGGTTTCACCGATAAACTATGGAGAGATTGAGCCTTTCGTTGATGAGCTACTTGAAAAGGGTGAAAAACCATTTATTCTCGTTCTTGACCGCATTACGGATGTTAGGAATTTCGGAGGAATTGCCCGCACAGCAGAATGTCAGGGAGTTCATGCCATACTTATTCCATCTAAAGGTTCGGCAATGGTTACACCGGATGCCATTAAAACTTCTGCCGGTGCATTGAATAGATTGAAAGTATGTAAAACGAATGATCTGAAGAATTCATTATTCTATCTTCAGCAATCGGGATTGAGATTGGTTTCATGTACCGAGAAAACAAAGATTCCTCTTTATGAAGTGAATTTGAGAGGTGCGCTGGCGGTTATCCTCGGTTCAGAAGAAGACGGGATTACATCGGATTTGTTAAACATGTCGGACATCAAAGCTCGAATTCCGATGAAGGGTGAGATCTCATCGCTGAATGTTGGCGTGGCTGCAGGGATGATTTTATATGAGAAAACTCGTCAGGAACTTTACGAATAACGGTTCTGTCTTTACTAGACATAATGCGGTTTTCCTGTCGATACTGACGGTTGGACTCATTCTTCGTATACTTTTCATATATTATCAAGGACTTTGTAATGACGAATTAAGTGCGTGGTATAGAACACGTTTTGACACCTGGACAAATTTTTGGCAATGGGGCGTTAAAGCGGGAGATATGCATCCATTCCTCTATCAGTTCTTTTTGCATTTCTGGTTGAAGATATTCGGAGACTCTGAATGGGCGATCCGAAGTTTGAGTCAGGTCTTTTCATTGCCAATAGTTTTTTAATACAACGGCTCAGCGAAAAATTCTTTACTCGACAAAGTGGTTGGTTGGTCAATGCATTCTACGCGACGCTGACGTTCATGGTGATAAATACAACGTTCAGTCGGCCTTACAATTCCGGAGTATTCTTTCTGTTGCTCGCCTTCTACGCTCTTTTAAAGTTCATGAGAAATCAAGTAAAATCGCTTAAATGGATGATTTTTCTTGGGGTTAGTTTTACCGGTGCAATGCTCTCTCATTATTTTGCTTTTGTGGTGGCGTTCGTAATGGGATTTTCTTCACTACTTTTTCTTCAAGGGAAACAACGACTATACATTCTCGGAGCGGGCTTACTGTAGACAATGCTTTATTTGCCTCATTTTCCGGTGACCATATTTCAGTTGAATCGAGGTGGTTTGGGTTGGTTGGCTCCACCGGATATTTATTGGCTCTTTGATTTTTTCTGGCAATGGCTGAATCATTCCTGGTTGATTGTCGCTGTTTTTCTTTCCATATTTTTTACCATAATTTTGAGAATACAAAGGACAGATTTGACATCAGAGCAGAAATTAGGTTTTGCAACTGTTTTTATAAGTGTAATTGCAGGATATCTGTTGTCATATCTTTTGACTCCTGTCATGCGAGAGTTAGTCATGCTCTACGTCCTTCCTTTCCTTCTACTACCCTTATTTTCTCTTCGATCTTTGATTGTGAATGAGAGAAACCAGTTGTTTGGAATAGGTGTCATAGTTTTTCTTGTAGGGGCACACAGCATATTTGTTGAACGGTTGTATCAACAGATTCATTTTGGGGTGTTCAGGGAATTAGGAAAGGAGATAAATAGTCGCTCCTTAATAAGCCAATTTATAATTTTTAGGCAGGAATAGGTATGTAAAAAATTGCAACAAAAAGATGGCTTCTTTCTTGAGTTGAAGCATCATTTT
>JBIITO010000118.1:0-6780 GCA_044340465.1 Crocinitomicaceae bacterium
TCGAATCAAAGGGCGTAAAGATCGAGGTAAACCCTAACACCAAGCTTGAACCGGAGCACTACGAAATCCTTCAAAAGGAATTCGCTGCTGATCAGTCTCTGAAAGAACAATCCAAGTTCTCGGGTAATCAACGCGAGCGACGTGAAACAATTTCACTCCGCGATTCAAAACCTGAAACCAAAGCCCCTGAAAAGGAAGAGGAAGATGCTGAGCCGATCAATGTTGAAGAGATCAAACGTATCGTTTTAGAGGAACCGAAGAAAGAAGAAGTCGTCACAGCTAAAACGGACAGAGAAGGAGATGTAAGGGTGCAAGTAGTTGGAAAGATCGATCTTGACAGCCTGAATACCAAGACCAGACCCGACAAGAAGGAGGCTGAACCAGTTAAGGCTCCTGAGGAGAAAGCACCTGAAAAAGAGGTATCAGAACCCGTGGCTGAAGAACCTGCGGCAAAAGAAGAAATCGAAACAATCCGTGCAGAACGTCAGGTTCTGTCAGGTCCTACCGTTCTTGGTCGCATCGAACTTCCGGTGGAGAAGCCTAAAACTTCTGGTAAACCAGCTGAAGATACTGCAGCTGAAGCGCGTAAAAAACGCAAGCGAATCAAGAAGATCGATATCAATACTGCTTCGACCGGTGGATCAGATGCTAATAAAAATGTCAAGAAAGGTGGCGCTCCAAAATTCGATAAGCCAGAGATCACCGAACAGGATATTCAGCGTGAGATAAAGGAAACACTCGCGCGCCTGTCCAATCAAGGAGGTAAATCCAAGGCTTCAAAGAACCGACGTGCAAAACGTGATTTCGTAGCACAGCGTCGTCAGGAAGAAATGGAAATGGCGGAACTGGAAGAAAAAATCCTGAAACTTACCGAATTCGTAACGGTTTCAGAGTTAGCTTCTATGATGAACGTAACACCTACACAGGTAATTTCAGCTTGTATGTCACTCGGCATATTCGCCTCGATCAACCAACGCCTCGACGCGGAGACGATTCAGATTGTAGCAGACGAGTTTGGATTCGAAACTCAGTTCGTAAGCGCTGAGGTACAGGAATCCATTCCGGTTGTTGAAGACCGTGAAGAGGACCTATTGGCTCGACCACCAATCATCACGGTGATGGGACACGTTGACCATGGAAAAACCTCTTTGCTCGATAAGATCCGTAACGCTAACGTAACTGAAGGTGAGGCCGGAGGGATCACGCAGCACATCGGGGCGTATTCCGTTACATTGAAAGACGGTCGGAAAATGACCTTCCTCGATACACCGGGACACGAAGCCTTTACAGCGATGCGTGCTCGTGGTGCGCAGGTAACTGACGTTGCGATTATTATTGTTGCGGCGGATGATGATGTGATGCCTCAGACCAAAGAAGCCATATCCCATGCTCAAGCTGCAGGTGTTCCAATGGTTTTTGCAATCAACAAGATCGATAAGCCGGGCGCGAGTGCAGACAGAATTCGCGAGCAACTATCGCAGATGAATATCTTGGTGGAAGACTGGGGTGGGAAATACCAGTGCCAAGAGATCTCAGCAAAACAGAATCTGAATATTGATGCCCTTTTGGATAAAGTACTTCTGGAAGCAGAAATTTTGGACTTGAAAGCAAATCCGAATAAAAATGCGCTTGGTACGGTGATAGAGTCATCGCTCGATAAAGGAAAAGGATATGTGACCAATATGCTGGTTGAATCCGGCACCTTGAAAATCGGTGATGTGATCCTTGTTGGAAGGAACTATGGACGTGTAAGAGCTATGCACGATGAACATGGACACACACTGAAAGTGGCGGGTCCTGCTCAACCGGTTTCGATTCTAGGAATCAATGGCGCTCCAAGTGCAGGTGACAAGTTCCATGTGATGGATGATGAACGCGAAGCAAAAGCGATCGCCTCCAAACGTGAACAGTTATACCGTGAACAAGGATTACGTACCACAAAACACATCACACTCGATGAGATCGGACGTCGTTTGGCAATTGGAGACTTTAAAGAATTGAACGTAATCGTGAAAGGTGACGTGGATGGTTCGATCGAAGCCCTTTCTGATTCCTTACTACGCTTGTCTACGGAAGAAATACAGATCAACATTGTACACAAAGGAGTTGGTGCGATCTCTGAAGCAGATGTAAACCTTGCCTCTGCCTCAGATGCGATTATCATTGGTTTCCAGGTTCGTCCATCATTGAGTGCCAGAAAACTTGCCGAAAGCGAGCAGATCGATATCCGTCTGTACTCTGTCATCTACAAGGCAATCGAAGAGATCAAATCCGCAATGGAAGGAATGCTATCGCCAGATATTGAAGAATCCATTACCGGGTCTGCTGAAGTTCGTGAAACCTTCGATATTACGAAAGTGGGAACCATTGCCGGATGTTATGTCTTAGACGGATTGATCAAACGTTCGTCCAAGGTGCGAATTATTCGTGATGGCATTGTCATCCATACGGGTGTTCTTGGATCCCTCAAGCGTTTCAAAGACGACGTGAAAGAGGTCAAGAACAACTACGAATGTGGTTTGAACATTGACAAGTTCAATGACATCAAGATAGGTGATATTATCGAAGCATTCGAAGAGGTGGAAGTAGCAAGAAAACTCTAACTTCTGGTTTGAAATATTTCATGAAAGCCTTCTTCGGAGGGCTTTTTTGTTTAATTAACATTAAGGAACATGAGCAGAATAGCTATTCCATTAATTTACGTACTTTTGCAATGATTTGAAATAAGATTAACCATGGGAAAATTTGGTGCATTTGAAATAATTCTGATTCTTTGTGTTGTTCTTCTTCTGTTCGGAGGTAAGAAGATTCCGGAATTAATGAAAGGTTTGGGAAAAGGGATCAAAGAATTCAAAGACGCTTCCAAGGGTGAAGCTGAAACCAAAGCTGAGGAAAAAAATCAGTAATTCCCAGTCCTATTCATGTTTAGAACATTCGCTGAAGTAACTTCCGCTCTTGCTTCGGGCACCACTGTTGTTGAAGTTGTAAAGAGCTATCTGAATGTCATTCAGCAACATACACATCTGAATGCCTTTCTTGAAGTTTTCGAACATTCGGCACTTGAACAAGCTGCAAAAATCGACGAAAAACGCGCAAAAGGAGAAATAGGCCGTCTTTCCGGGATGGTCATTGGATTAAAAGATAATCTTTGTTTCAAAGGTCATAAGGTAAGTGCCTCTTCCAAGATCCTGGAAGGCTTCGAATCATTGTATACCGCAACAGCCGTTCAACGGCTCCTCGATGAGGATGCTGTAATCATTGGTCGACTTAATTGTGACGAATTTGCGATGGGAAGTTCCAATGAGAATTCAGCTTTTGGTTCGGTAAAAAATAATTTGAATGAATCTCTGGTGCCAGGAGGCTCCTCAGGCGGATCTGCTGTTGCGGTTTCTGCAGGAATGTGTACTGCCTCCCTAGGGAGCGATACAGGCGGATCTATTCGTCAACCAGCCTCTTTTACTGGAACATTCGGTCTGAAGCCCACTTATGGCCGAATCAGTCGCTATGGCCTCATCGCCTACGCATCTTCTTTTGATCAGATCGGACCTTTTACGAATGACTTGAATGATGCAGCTTTGTTACTGGAAGTAATGGCAGGAAAGGATGAATATGATTCTACTGCTTCTACCAAGGCAGTTGAAAAATATAGCGAATTTGCACCGAAAAATTCATTGAAGATTGCTGTATTGAAAGAGGCATCGGAGCTGGAAGGCATGGATAACGAGATCAGAGAAGCAATCGATCAACAGATCGAACAATTACGGTCTGCACAACATACCGTGGAAACGGTATCTTTTCCTTATCTTGAACAAATGGTTCCAACGTATTATGTCCTGACTACCGCCGAAGCATCATCGAATCTTTCGCGCTTCGATGGCGTTCATTACGGTTACCGCGCCCCAGAAGCCAAAGGTGTGGAAGACACATACAAAAAGTCACGTTCAAATGGTTTTGGGCCGGAAGTGAAACGCCGTATTATGGCTGGAACGTTCGTTTTGTCACACGGTTATTATGACGCTTATTACACGAAAGCTCAAAAAGTCCGTCGTGTCCTGAGAGATAAAACGGAGGAAATCTTGAGAGAATACGATGTTATCCTCACTCCTTCTACTCCTTCCACGGCATTTGCGCTTAATTCGGTTAAAGATCCGATACAAATGTATCTTCAGGATATTTTTACCGTGCACGCCAATCTCACTGGTCATCCGGCCATTTCTTTGCCTCTTGGAAAGCACTCCAATGGAATGCCCTTCGGGATACAGTTAATGGGTAGCGCATTCGGTGAGAAAGATCTATTTTCGATTGCATCGTTGTTTGTCAATAACACACAAGATGCATGAAGATACTAAAGCTGGTCTTCCTTTTTGTCCTTTCGCTTCACGTTGCTAAAGCGCAGAAAGCGGCGCACCTCCTAAGACCATCAGATACTCTTCACAAAGATCCTTTTATTAATACTGTAGAACAGAGTTTGCGTTTGTTTTACGCTGATTACGTCAATAAGAATGAATATGATTCGATCATTAAGGCATTGAATTATGAGCCTGATCAAATTCCACAATTTTCAGACGAACACTATTGTGAGCATCTACGTAAGCTGAACGAAAAAACACCATTCAAATTCGAATGTAATCAAGCCACGCTCTCCACGATCAAATTTTTCGTTAAGAGTAGAAGAAGTTTTGCGCGCATTATTCTTGGACGCTCCAATCTATACTTTGATCTTTTTGAAGAAAAGTTGTCTGAATACGGACTTCCGCTTGAATTAAAGTATTTACCGGTAATCGAAAGCGGATTAAGACCTCAAGTAAAGTCACGCGCTGGCGCATTGGGATTATGGCAATTCATGTACAGAACCGGACTTTATTTCGGGTTGAAAGAGAACTCCTATCTCGATGAGCGTATGGATCCTGTTCTTGCAACGGATGCCGCTTGCCGCTATCTCAAGCAGCTTTATGGCATCTATGGCGAATGGAACCTTGCACTGGCCGCTTATAATGCTGGTCCAGGTAATGTAAACCACGCCATTCGACGATCCGGAAATAAAACCACTTATTGGGAAGTGCGACCTTACCTACCGGCAGAAACGCAAGCGTATGTCCCAAACTTTCTTGCAGCGGCATATCTTTTGACATATCACGCAGAACACAATATTACCCCTGTTGAAGCTAAAGTACACTATGCACAACTCGATACCATGTGTTTGTCTGGTGGCGTTCATATGGCTACCATCTCCAAACTGGTCAATTGGCCCGTAGATGACATTAAATCACTCAACCCGGTATACAAAACAACCTATATCCCGAAAACGAATCCCGGACAATGTATAACGGGTCCGCTTGAAAAGATAGGTTTACTGGTTAGTCTGGAAGATAGTTTATTCCAGATGGAGAGACGCTCATATGGTGGAGCTGTCCAAACATCGCCTAGGCCTGTTGTTCCTGATCCCGTCATTCTCGATACGGTTCATGTGACCGATTCACTTGGCGTTTCCATACCAAGTTCAGTAGAAAGTTACGTTTATCACAAGGTCAAGTCGGGCGAAACGATGGTTGCCATAGCAAACAAATACAAAGTTACGAAAGAACAGCTGATGGAATGGAATGCGCTTCGCACAAGTAATATCTATGTCGGTCAGCGGCTCAAGATCAAAACCGGAGCATCCAAACCCGTTGTGCAAACGCCACCTCAGGAACAGCCTGAACCTGAACCTGTCAAAAAATACTATGCAGTTAGATCTGGTGACACCTTTGCCAAGATCGCTGACCGAAACGGACTTACTCAAACCCAGTTGTCCAGACTTAATCCCGGGGTCAATGTGAACCGACTGAGCGTTGGTCAACAAATCCGCATCAAATAACTCGCCATGAGCATTCAGCTTTCGGTTGTTATCATTACCTACAATGAGGAGCGTAATATCCGACGCTGTCTTGAATCCATTAAGGAAGTGGCAGATGAGATTCTAGTGGTAGATTCCTTTTCTAAAGACGATACAGAGCGAATCTGCAGTGAATTTGGAGTGAGATTTATTCCACATACTTTCGAGGGCCACATTCAACAAAAAAATTATGCCATTGACCAGTCTTCTCACGACTGGATCCTATCCCTGGATGCCGACGAGGCTCTCACCGATGAATTAAAGAATTCCATACTTGAATTGAAGAAAAAGCCGAAATTCAAAGGCTATCGAATGAATCGCCTCACGAATTACTGTGGAAAATGGGTTCGTTATTGCGGCTGGTATCCAGATACAAAAGTGCGGTTGATCCATAAAGCTCATGGCCGCTGGCAAGGAGTAAATCCACATGACCGTTTAGATATGCTTCAAGGGGAAGAAACCGGTTTTTTAACAGGTGATTTATTGCATTATTCCTATTATACGCGTGAGGATCATTTCAAGCAGATCGAGTATTTTGGAGATATCGCGGCGAGAGAATTGCATCAGCGCGGTAAACGTTCAGGATGGGCAAAGATCTTTATTAAAGTAATCGCTCAGTTTTTTAAGAGTTACATTCTGAAAACAGGCTTTTTAGATGGTCGTACCGGATTTACAATCTCGAGGTTAAGTGCATACGCAACCTACAGGAAATACATCAAGCTTCTTGAATTACAAAGAAAAAAATGAAACGCATTCTTATTTCCAGAACCGACAGTATCGGTGATGTTATGCTGACATTACCTATGTGTGTCTGGCTCAAGGATCACTTCATCGATGCTGAACTCATCTATCTCGGCAAAGGATATACACGGCCGGTAGTCGATTGTTTTTCGGTGATCGATCGC
>JBIITO010000029.1:0-20863 GCA_044340465.1 Crocinitomicaceae bacterium
CGCTGTGCAAATTATCGCATCGATTTTATGCCTGCGGATATAGATGAGGGCTACAATGATGTTTTGCTGAAATACCTTTTAAAGAGACAAAAACTACACTAAAAAGAATGGAAGAGCCCCTCTTAAAGAAAGCATGTTTCCCATTAACGGATAACGTTGAACGTTACCTCAACAAACACGGCCGAACAGAGAACCTTCCCATTTCTTATGATCGCCTTTTGCGTTATAAAGACTCCTTCCCTATTGGTAAAACACTTTGGATCTCTGTCTTCTACGACCAAGAAGAATTTGAGGAAATAAGTAGTTGTCTTTGTCAGATTTATTCGCTCTTGAAAACGGAAGGCGATATTTCGGTTATTGAACATTTGAGGGTTGATCGCGTTGATTTCTGTTTGTTCGGAAATTCGAATCCCTTTCGAATACGAATCATCAATAACTTTAATGATAATTACGATTACTTCTATGTCAAACGGACTGACGTCTCGCGAATCTTTGGTCTCGAACTCGAAGATATACTTTCACCTAATCGCGTCACCTTTTTCATAGATCAGACAACACTCATTGAGGAACATATTTCCGGTATTCCAGGTGATGATTTTATAAACTTCGAGATTGGTCATCAAAAAACCAACAAAACACGATTAACGAAGGAATTTATTAAATTCAACGAACGTTGCTTTTACACCTTATTGGGAGATATGCGATCCTACAATTATGTAGTGGAGATCACCCATGATTTTGATGACGTACAGTACCGTATCCGAAGCATTGATTTCGACCAACAGTGTTACGAAGGAAGGCGCTCCTTTTACTTACCACAATTCTTTAAGGAAAATAATGTATTAGTAGCTCTTGCTGGTGAAGTATTAAACGCACGAACAATTAATCAATATCAGATTGAAGAACGATCCCGGATAGTAAGGCGAATAAAGCATTCGAACGACATTTTGGAAGACTTATTAACGACCATGGAGAACGAAATACTTTCAACAGAAGAAAAGGTAAGTCAACTAAAGAATGAACTATCTCAATTTCACGGAGACACCTCCTTCTTATCGTGCGATACCATGGCGTCTGTGCTAAGAAATCAACTCGCACATCTCGGAAAGCATGTTTAATCACGCTTTATGAGCATCTTCCAAAAGATCTAAAATTGTCTTTACAGGGCTAAACACCTCGGATGGAATCTCGACAAAGATCGAATTCCAATGTGCCATTGATCCGTTCCAAAGACCCGGTAATTCAATGTAACCGATTTTTTGTCCTTGATGCGTCTTTGAAACCTTAAAATACTTCGAATGATCGACGAACTCATTGATGTCGTATTTATTTCCCTCAAAATCATATTGACAAGCGGCGATCATCACCGGATTGAAATGCGTGCTTTTCACCAACAAAGCAAGCTGTTCTGATGTTGCCGCTATTTGTGCTTTTTCCACAATCTGTTTAGTGACCCTGCCCTGCTCTTTCACCCAAAATGGACCTCCTCCGGGCTGACCTTGATTACGCACCATACCACACACACGCACCGGCCTGTCAAGGAGTTCTTTGATCTCTTCAACTGATGTGTAATGGATCAATTCCTCTTCAGGAACCAACTGAAATTTCTTATTAAGTTCCGCCAGAACTACATTGTCCGGATTGCTGAAGATTAAAGCTGCCTCTCTTCTGAATTCAGTAAGCACTCCACCTAACAATTCCCAGGTTTCTACTGTTTTTTCGGATTGTTCGTAGTGCTGTACGTTATCAATATTCTTGATAAAAAGAATATCACCTTTTGTGTGAGCTAAATTATGTAACAAAGAACCATGTCCGGCAGGCCTGGACACCATATTACCTTCTTTATCTTTACATACAGCACCATCCTCTAAAAAAGCTATCGCATTAGTAGCTGTTTCTTGAACTGAAAAGGTTGTTTCGTAAGTTATTCCGGTTGTATCCTCCAGAACCTTTACATACGACTTGAATTCGTTTGTAAAATCCTCTTGTATTGTAAAATGAAAACTTAATTCCTTTTTAGAAAGCTTTACACCTTGTAACAATTGCTCTTGAAATGGATTCAAAATAAAAGGCTCTAATTTATGAAAAGGTATTAATCCTTTGGGTAAACTCCCCAATCCAAGTCCATTCTTTCCAATGATTTCCAGGATCAAATCATCTAGTCTAAAATCACCTTTTTCAACTGAAGTTCGGAGCTCAGTAGGCAATTTAGAATAAAATGCAAATTGATCAATCGCATTCACAAAACGTTCAACAAGTGCCTGATTTTCCTCCTTTGGATCCGACAAATATTCATATAGGAATTGAAACATTCGGGAGCCGGATCCAGAAGCGGGAATAAAGTAACCTACACTTAAATCCACTATTTTGAAACTCTTACGGTAATTTTCTTTTTCTGATTGGGAACATGTGAGTATTCCTTCATTAATTCGACATGGTGATATCAATGAAACCATAGGGTCAGGAGCATTAAATCGGTCACGCTGTTGTTGGATCTTGTCTTCGAGTGTTGGCTTAGTCATAATCGATCTAAAGGTTGTAAATTCGTCCTGTGAATATCGTCACCGAATATATAAAATATCGCTGGAATGCCAAAGAAAGGCACGGAATTCACTCCCCTTTTGTTTATGCTCTTTCAGATAAATGTTTGACGTTAGAATTCCCAAAAGAGCTTTGTCAGCAGCGAAATCATCTTCTTGAAAAACTACGTCACATAAAGGAAATAATCCACGTAACCGATTTGGGTGCCGGCTCCTTGAAAATGAATGATAAAAGGCCGGTCAATAAAATACTTGAACACAGTTCATCGCGAGGAAAATGGGGTGCTCTACTGTATAAACTATGTGCCTTTTACCAACCTCAAAATATACTGGAATTTGGTAGTTCACTAGGAATTGGAACCTGGCATCTGAACAAAGGAAATCCGACGGCAAGGCTGACGAGTATTGAAGGATGCCCCGAGACATGGCGCATTTTAAACAACTATACCGGCCAGATTCTTAATGAACAGGTAAATCTGATCAATTCCTCGTTCGAAAACTATATTAAAAAATTGACTACTCAAAACTTCGATCTAATCTTTATTGACGGTCATCACGATGGAGTTGCATTGAAGAGGTATATCGAACAACTACTGCCGTTCAGTCATGATGAAACGATTTTCCTTCTTGATGATATCCGATGGAGTGACTCGATGCTTCATGCGTGGAACATTTTAAAGGAAAACAGTGCGTTTCACGTATCCATCGACCTATTTCGAATGGGAATACTCGTGAAAAGGCCTTATCAAGAGAAAGAACACTTTATTCTGAAATTTTGATCAAAAGGAGGCCGTTATCAATTCCAGGAGATTTCCTTGATCGCTTACAGGTATAGCATATTGGACTAACTTTTTACCTTGATAAATCCCGTCCGGATGATCAGAAGTTTCTAATCGTCCCTCGTTGGCCATTTTACTCACTGATGCCGGCGCCACTGACATCAACATGATCTCGGTGTCTTTATTTTCAGAAGTTAATGCTTCGGGAGCACTTGATCCTGAGGTGGCACAACTGGATGCTTTAGAAGTTAAAAAAGGTAACTCTTCCAATATCAGAGATTGAGGCGATCCATATCTGTTTTTTTCCAAAGAAGTATCGCTTTTTGCCACCAAAACAGGCTTTGTTTTGACAACGCTATCTTGTTTTTTGACAACCTTGTTTTTTTCAGTCACTTTCGCAACATGTGAAGTATTCAATTGCTCCTTGTCACGAAAAAAAGGAATTGCAATGAAGGCAATCAACCCAACAGCAGCAACCTGAACCAATGGACGCAACATAAAAGATTTATGCTCGGGATAAAGTACATCGAAAATTCCAAAACGCTTATCTGAAGTGTGCGTTGACGCAAAGAGGTCATCCAAGACAGCCTTTCGTTCGGCACTTGGCTCAATGGTGGTTTTCACCCGCAAGTGTTCTGCCCCCTGAAAGACCAACTTCAACTGATCGAATTCTTCTTTCGTTGAACACCAATCCTCAAGCGCCACCAACTCCCGATTGGAAAGTTGTTCAAACGTCTTTTTTTCAATGATTTTCACCAGTTCCTGTTCCATAATTACCTGTTTAAAACGGGATTAAATTCTTTTAAACTTTCTGCCAGATATTTTACCGCATAAAATATTCTGGACTTGATGGTTCCTTCATTCGCATTCAAGGATTCCGAGATCTCCTTGATGGAGAAGCCATCCACATGCCGGAGAATAAAAGCGTCTCGGTGCTTTTGATCGAGTTCATCCAATGATCGATCAAAAGCTTCTTGAAAAAATGTCTCCTGCACCTCACCCATCACATTCACACTTTTATCACTTAAATTATAATGATCATCCAATCCATTAACGGTGCCTTTGCGCACTTCCTGACGTTTGTATTCATTCTTACACATATTGTTAGCCACAGAATAAATCCATGTTTTGAATGATCGTGTTGGATCAAAATATTCTGGTTTCTGAATCAATTTTGTAAATAGGTCATGTAAAAAATCTTCCGCCTTTTCCCGATCTTTCCAAAGCATTCGGATAAAATAAGCGAGCAAGGGTCCGGAATACCGATCATACAGTTCATCAAACGCGCGCTTGTCTCCGTTACTCATTTTTTGCATGAGTACTTCATCGGTTAATGCGCTATGTTTGGAACCAACTAATTTCATTTCTGCCCTTCTATGATCTTTTGAATGGCTTCCTCTTTTCCGCTGGCTTTGGCGATTTTCACCACTACTTTGTCTATTTCCCTGACTTGCGATGTATCGTTCTTTTGAACATACACCTGACGTAATTGCAACAACATAGGCAGGTAATTGGTAACGAGTTGACTTTTAAGCTCTTTATCTGATTGGTCCAATTCTTTAACAAGTTCCTTGGACAATTTAGTGTTCCATAAAAACTCATTCATGTAAAAATTATCAAACCCCGAATACTTGCTGTAGACAAATGTCAATCCTACTGCAAACAGTTGATCGGACAATCCACCTAAGTATTCTCTGGGAATAGTCATGGCCAAAGAGAGAGACCTATCCGCATTCCGCCTACAGAGGGATTCAAGGTAACTTCGATCAATAAGTGTAGTTTCGGGTAGTATTACCCCATTGGAAGTGAGGGTTATTCGATATTGTTCACTCTGCAACAATTCAAGTGACACGATCTGAACATCGGGCCTCAATTTATTCCTTAACTGCTGAAAAAGCACGCTATACGTATCATTGATTCCATGTACAACCAGTATACCATTCTCATCCACCGAATTCATTACATCTTTGGCGTATACTATATCGCTAAAATCTCTTGAAAAGCTTGTCTCCCATTGATCAAGGTAATTTATAGCCTTTTCCATTTCACCGAGGGAGACGTAATAAGCCACGTATTGAACAATCACATCCTTATTCGTCGGTTGTAATTGTGCCGCCTTCTTCAGATATGGAACTTTGGATACATCATAATTTCCTGAGATATAAGCATAAAGATTGTATTCAAAGGATTCAGGTGCTAATTGCCCGAGTAACTGGACATCATTATCCATTTGAATCTGATCCTGTTCAGATGGATTACGCTGAGTTCGCTGCAGATCAATAGTAGCACTCATTGAAGCCAACTGATTAGAGGTAGTTGTTATTTGCAATTGCTGCTTCGAGTCCACTTTTCTTGTTTCGTTTTCTGTTTGGAAGGTGGCTGCATTTTTCTTTAATGCAGTGGAATTAATCGTCACTTTATTGATTTGCTCCAAGGCCGGTGTCAACTCTTCTTTCACCGTGACTGTATCCGAAAAATCGGGACTTGAAACTGAACGGAAACTTTGAGCAGCATTCTGATCTGAAACCGAACCGGAATCAGCACTATATACATCGCACGCCTCGCGTGAATGACTGCAGGCAGAGGCGATGAGAATAAGTAATGGAAGAACTCGTTTCATTTAATCAAATATGACAATTATACACCCGTTCGTAAGATCGGTTCAATATTCTTGCCAAATTAGATTAAAAAAAGATGCTTTGATCAGATCGCGTCGGAAGCGAAAAGAAATTTATTTGGCGAAACCAGATTCGTTTTCACTGCATACATTACAATTCCCGCAGTATTCTTAACGCCCAACTTCGCCATAATATTCTTACGATGTGTATTGATTGTGTGGGTACTTAAAAACAAGTGGTCGGCGATCTGTCCGTTTGTAAGACCTTCTGCAATCAGAATAATGATCTCATTCTCTCTTTCAGAGAGCGAAACAGGTTCACAAGTGAATGATTCAAAATCGATATCGTTGACATCAATAGAAGCTCGCTGAATGGTTTCCAGGATCTGTCCACAGAAAAATTTATTGCCTCTCCAGGTTTCTTCGACGGCGTTTATAATCTCGGCTAGATCACAATCCTTTTTGACATAGCTTTGAACGCCACTTCTCAATGCATCCACTAACGTTTGTGCTGACTGTTCAGGTGTGATGGCGACAAATCTCAAATCCTTTTTAGACTGCAGAAGTTTGTGAATGATATCTATATCAAATCCAGGACTGGTATAGTCAATAAGAATGACAGAAACCTCAAAATTCTTTAATAATTCGTGAAGTTCTTTGTTGTTCCTGGCCTCACCAACAATCTTAAAACCACCATGTGCGCTGAGAATAGTTCTCATCCCAACTCGTACTAGATCATTACTATCTGCTAGAATAACGTGCATTCTTATTTAGAATAATTTTAAACAAAGGTAATCAACCCTTCTAAATGAACAAGTAAAGCAACAAAAAAAAGAGCCCATTTCAGGGCTCTCATGGTTATCTTGTAAATAACATTTCTCTGAATTTAGGCATTGGCCATAATTCATCCTCTATGAGTAATTCGAGCTTATCGGCATGGTAACGGATCTCGTCAAAATGAATACGTACCTTATCACAATACGCAAACGCTTTATCTTCAGCGTGCTCGATCTTATTCGCTGCTTTACGCTCCATCAACATGGCATCTGCAGCCGCTTTCATTTTATTGGTATGAATGGCAATGCGCTGAATCAATTCGATCTGTGTTTTTGCAGCTTCTTTGCCTGCCTTACTACCAAGCACATCGATCAATCCCTGAACATTCTGTATTAATTTATTCTGGTAATCTACTACTGCCGGGATAATCATTGAACCAACGACATCACCCATAATACGTGCTTCAATCTGAAGCTTCAGAATGTAGTTTTCAAATTCGATCTCTTTACGCGCATCCAATTCTCGTGGAGACAAGACCTTCATTTCATCAAATAGAGCGATGACCTTTTTGTCTCCCCACACTTGCAATGCTCTTGGCGTATCTTTCAGGTTCTTTAATCCTCTTTTTTCAGCTTCTTTAACCCACTCTTCTCCGTAACCATTGCCTTCAAAACGAATTCTCTTCGACTCCTTGATCAGTTTTTGAAGTTCTTTCAAGATCGCCTCGTCCTTTGCTTCACCTTTTTTGATACGTGCATCCACAGACTTTTTGAATTCCTTCAATTGCTTAGCCATAATAGTATTCAAAACGATCATCGCAGATGCGCAGTTCGCAGAAGAACCAACCGCCCTAAATTCAAATTTATTACCTGTAAAAGCAAATGGTGATGTACGGTTACGATCCGTATTATCCAACATGATCTGAGGAATTTTACCGATATTCAGTTTCAATTCCGTTTTGTCCTGCGGTGTCATTTTTCCACCTTTCACATTCTTCTCAATATCATCTAACAAAGCAGAAAGCTGTGAACCAATAAATGTAGAGATGATTGCTGGAGGAGCCTCGTTGGCTCCAAGTCGGTGATCGTTACCCGCACTAGCAATACAAGCGCGCAATACATCATCGTAATCATGAATTGCCTTTATGGTATTTACAAAGAATGTTAGGAATTGTAGATTTGATTTTGGATTCTTACCTGGCGCTAACAGATTTACACCTGTGTTCGTTCCAAGTGACCAGTTGTTGTGCTTTCCGGAACCATTTACTCCTGAAAAAGGCTTCTCATGTAATAAAACACGGAAATCATGCTTGCGAGCGATCTTTTCCATGAGATCCATCAATAATAAGTTGTGGTCATTAGCCAGATTACATTCTTCAAAAATAGGCGCACATTCAAACTGGTTCGGCGCAACCTCATTATGGCGTGTGGTTACAGGAATACCCAACTTCAATGCTTCAACTTCGTACTCACGCATAAACGCAGTAACACGCTCAGGAATAGATCCAAAATAATGATCCTCCAACTGCTGTCCCTTTGCAGCCGCTTGTCCAAACAATGCACGACCTGTCATCATCAAATCCGGACGCGCGTTGAATAGTGCTTGGTCGATCAAGAAATACTCCTGCTCCCACCCCAACGTGGCATTCACTTTCGTTACATTCTTATCGAAATACTGACAAACGGCAACAGCCGCCTCATCTACTACATGTAATGCTTTCAATAAAGGCATTTTGTAGTCAAGTGATTCTCCCGTATAAGAAATGAATATTGTGGGAACACAAAGTGTTTTTCCAATTACAAATGCCGGAGAAGATGGATCCCATGCAGTATATCCACGAGCTTCAAAAGTGTTTCGAATCCCACCATTCGGGAATGAAGAAGCATCTGGCTCTTGCTGAACCAACAATTCACCGTTGAATGACTCGATAGCCTTTCCAGGACCAACCGGCTTGAAGAAGGCATCATGTTTTTCTGCAGTAGCGCCAGTCAATGGCTGAAACCAGTGTGTATAATGTGTTGCGCCTTTAGTCAAAGCCCAGTCTTTCATTGCAGAGGCCACTTGATCAGCCATTTTGCGATCCAGCTGTGTTCCGTTCTGGATCGTCTCCATCATCGATTTGAATGCATCAGAAGGTAGATATTCTCGCATTACTTCGATATGGAAAACGCTATCTCCAAAAAGTTCAGAGATTTTTCCATCCAATTCAATGTGTTTTGGAGTTCTGTTAAGCACATCCTGGTATGCTTGCTGTCTAATGGTCGCCATAAAATTAATTTTCCAGCAAAATTACATCATTTTTAGGGGGGTATTCCAAATTTTTATACGTTTTATTTATTAACACCCCCATTTTTAACAACCATTCTTACTAAAAAATGAATTTTTGACCCTTTAAAACAAAAAAAGACTCCCTTTTGAGGAGTCTTTTCCGTTTAGACCGCTCCGAACTCGTTAAAGTTACCCGGGACCGCTCTAAACTTGTCTTCAATGATACGTTACTGCATTTTGGGTTTTCAGTAACGCTGACATCGAACACTGCTTCTAAACCTAAACTAATCTACTACTATAACCATTAAACTTGAAACGAAAGTAGCACGGTAATACTTACAGATGCAACTTACTTCAACGAAGAAGCAAATAACTTAAGCAAATTAAAAAATGAACCCGGTGACTGAAATCAGGCTATCTCAAAAATGAGTTCGGAACAATTCTCCGGAGCGAAATAGGTATTTGAAATCTCCTGGATCTCTTCCGAAGTAAGACGATCAATTCCCGCATAGATCTCTTGAATGGTGTCTATCTGATCAAAGAGCAATAAACTTTTTCCGAGTCCCAACATTAACCCAGAATTACTATCCATCCCCAATGCAAGATGGCCTTTTAATTGTTCTTTGGCTCGCGATAATTGAAGAACGCCGAGTTTTTTGTTTCGAAGTATCGCTAATTCCTTGTAAACCAATTGAACTGCTTTGTCGAGGTTTTTACTATCTGTACCTAAATAAACATTCCAATATCCGGTATCTGCATAAGGGGTATAACTTGCTTCAACATTATAGGCATATCCGTATTTCTCTCTTATAGAAAGAGTCAATCTGGAATTGAGCGCTGGCCCCCCCAAGATGTTCGTCAGCAGCGTCATTCCTCTTCTTGAATCATGACTATATCCCGGTGCAAAGCCACCTATGATTGCATGAGATTGATAATTTGCCTCTTTTGACCTTATAGAAAATCGCTTTTCAGGAATAGATTGTTCATAGTGTACATCTCCTTTAGATTTTGGACATTTTTCAAAATCACGCTCCAATATAGACTGAAGCTTATTCATCTCTATATCACCCACAAAGGAAATAACCATATTATCAGCCGTAAAACTTCTTTTAACAAAACCGAGTAAATCTTCTCTGGTAAATGAGCGCACGGTTTCTTGTGTTCCAAGAATATTATTCCCTAAAGAATGTCCTTTGAACAAATACGCCTCGAAATCATCAAATATCTTTTCTGATGGACTGTCCAGATAGGAATTGATCTCATCGATGATGATCTCTTTTTCCTTATTGATCTCTTTCACGGGAAACGTTGAATTCAAAATAAGATCCGCAAGCAATTCCGATGCACGTTCAATATGCTCTTGTGTAAAAGAAGCATATACACACATTTCTTCTTTGGCTGTATATGCGTTCAGTTCGCCACCAACGGAATCCAAACGGGACAAAATATGAAAGGCTTTACGCTTATGGGTACCTTTAAAAATGCAATGTTCCAAGAAGTGCGCAAGTCCCTCCTCCCCCCTTTTCTCAAATCTTGAACCTGCCAATAAAGTAAACCCCAAATGTGAAACTTGAGCAGGCGCATGCAGATACACCACACGAATGCCGTTTTTCAGTCTGAAAACCTGCGGTCGAAGTTCAAACATTATCAGGGATTTTTTCGATAGATCTTCCACTCGTTACCATACCATTCATAAATAATACGGTCATGTAAACGAGACGGGCGACCTTGCCAGAATTCAACCAACAAGGGCGAAAGTTCATATCCACCCCAATGTGGAGGACGAGGCACTTCATTCGGGAATTTTTTCGCGTAGAATTCTACTTTCTTTTCAAGATCGGAACGATCATTCAAAAATTCTGATTGGCTTGACGCCCATGCACCGATTTGACTGCCTCGAGGGCGAGACTTGAAATACTCATCACTCAATTGGTCGGCGACTTTATTCACTGAGCCTTCTACACGTACCTGACGTTGCAATCCTGGCCAGAAAAACAACATCGATGCTTTTGGGTTAGACAACAGATCTGTGCCCTTGTGACTGTTGTAATTGGTGTAAAAGATAAATTTCTTTTCCAACAATTCTTTGAGATAAAGTACTCTTGAACTTGGGAAATTACTCAATCCGGACGTGGAAAGTACGAATGCGTTAGGTTCAGGTTGAGATATAAATGCATCGGAATACCATTGCGTAAACAGGTCGAATGGCTCGTTTCCAAAATACCCTTCCAGGTTACCTTTATCAAATTCACGATGGTCGTCACGCATCTGTCGGATAAAATCCTCCATGCTTATTCTTCGTCGGTGTATTCGTCTTCTAGTTCGCTTTCATCCTCTTCAAGAAGCTCTTCATCATCGTCCAAGTCACTTCCAGGAGCGGAGAACACCTTCCCTTTCGGAACGCTTTCCGTTAACTCTTTTTCAAGTGGCTTTCGCTCGATTTCTCGATCTAAATTTTCGTGGAAGGGGAAAATCTCCACAATAGGAGAAACTGAAATGGATGGTATCTGGAAATCTACAAGTAAAATTGACAGTGATTCTTTTATCCGATCATAAGCATCTTTTACGGAATGTGCGGAAACAAGAAAATTCTGGCTAATCTTTTTCTTTTTCTCCTCTTCGTCTCCTTCTGCTTCGTAAGTAACCTTAACCTTATACCATACATCCGCGTCATCATAAGCGAAAATATCATGAAGTTCAGTGCGGTTAATCCCTACCACATTGAACTCTCCACGAATCACCGAACCTAATTCCTCATAGATACGTGCTTCAGCATCCGTAAATGACATGGCAGCAAGTAAGTAGGGTTCAGAAACGCGTTTAAAAGTTCCGTTCTCCAGTTGCTTTGTATATTTCACCCTTACGGTAAACCAGCTATTCATAGTATTGTTGTTTGTTTGATTGGGCCACAAAGATAAGTTTCATATTGAGAATTTGCTCTTGATATAATGACCAAATTCAGCGAGTAATCAACAGTTCTTGATCCAAAGGCAATTCAGGATCTGAATTCCTTTCCATCCTTGAACACGATGAAAGAACGGTTGAACAATTTTACGAGCAAAACATTTCCATAGATTACATATTCACAATCTACCTGATTTGAAACATCGAATATTTTTCCATTCATGAGCGCGCTCACACCTCCAAGAATATTTCTGAATGCAAAAACGTTATTTTTCAAAAGATAATCCTTCGGCGTAAAATTAGAAACCTGAATCTTTTGACCATTTTGAAATGCAAATACGAAGGAATTTTCGCCCCACACCATCATATCATCCTTCACTTCCCAAAAACTGGCTGAGAAATTTGAAAGAATTTGATGCTCACCACCATGATAAACCTTTAGATTCCCATTTAAATCTTCATAGGCAACAAATCCTCTTCCGGCCTTGTACTTTTTTATCCAAAAGTATTCTACATCAACAAATTGGCCTTGTTCAAAAACCGCAAATGTTCGAGTGGTTGGATCATTAAAACAAATAATGTCCGTACCAGCCTGGAAATCAATAGCGCCATTCCAAACACCCAGTTCATAGATGTGACCTCGCCAGAAGACCTTGTAAAAATTACCATTATCCTTAAATGCCAAAATATTATCACCAATCACTTCCGGCATATATAAATCTCCGGTAAGTCTATATAATTCAATTATTTGCTTGTTCCAATAGACACTTACCGTATTGAATCGGGTATCTTTAAAGACGATCATGCTGTCCTTAACAACATAATCCGATGCGAAATAAGTTAATGTGCGAAGTTTACCTTGGTCCCAAACGTTAAGTGTTGGGCCAATGTTATACGCTAATAGGTGATCTGACACGTGATATTGAACATTCATATTGGAAATATCTTGTCGATTCTCACCATCCCACACCCTCAAATTCCCTCTATTGTCTATGTATGCTACAAGGTCATCACCAGCTTTGTATTCCTTTATCCTTTGAAATTCAATTTGACGAAAATTTTCATTTTCAAAAGAACGGAAGTAAAAATTAAAATCCTCAAATGGAACAACTTTTTGAGCATCAGACAAAAACGGCAAAAGTAAAAGGATCCAGATAAAATTCTTCATCGCAGCGAAGGTAGACAATTTTCGGACCAAAGGATACTTTAACATCCTGATCATCTTATTAAAAAACCATTAACTAATCAATTCCTACCGCATATCAACTTAAGACGATTGTTTTAAAAATTGTGACTTTATTTGCATCGAAAATAATTTGCAATTAAATGAAGAAAATCACCCTTTCGGTCGCATTGCTCTATTTTGCTTTTTCCGGCCTTACTCAAAAGAAGATCGAATTCGTGGAGTATGATCTACCAAATGGATTACACGTAATCCTTCACGAAGAACATGCTACACCTATCGTTACCGTTTCCATTTTATACCATGTTGGGTCAAAAAATGAAAACAGACAAAAAACAGGTTTCGCCCACTTTTTTGAACATTTACTTTTCGAGGGATCCAAAAATATAAGCCGTGGTGAATACAGTGCACTAGTTGAAAAGAATGGTGGAACATTAAACGCCAGCACCACTCAAGATCGCACATATTATTATGAGATACTTCCCTCAAATCAACTTGAATTAGGTTTATGGCTCGAAAGTGAGCGTTTACTTCACGCGAAAGTAGACAACACAGGTATTGAAACACAGCGCAGTGTAGTAAAAGAAGAAAAGAGACAGCGTGTGGATAATAAACCTTACGGATCTTTCTTACCGGAAATGTTCGGCCGTGTATTCACAACTCACCCATACAACTGGGTACCTATTGGTAGCATGGAACACCTTGACGCCGCACAAGAGGAGGATTACGTAAACTTCTACAAAACATTCTACGTTCCCGCAAATGCCACACTTTCTATAGCAGGTGATTTAAACATTGAACAAACAAAAAAATGGATCGACAAATATTTTGCTTCGATACCGAAAGGGAAAGCTATCAATCTATACCGTGATTTTGAAAATATCAACGATGACGATTTTGTGAAACGATATGGAATAACTAAAAATAAATTCAATGCCAAAGACTTTCTTAAATCTAATGATCCAGAAGCAAAAAAGCTAATCAATACGTTGAAAGCTCAACCCATAGAAATTCCGCGATCGATAAAAGATACCGAGAAACTAAATGGAATAACAAAAGATACTGTCTATGATAATATTCAGCTTCCGGCACTTTTCATGGGATATAAATTTCCTTCTCAGACAGACCCTGACACCTATGCACTAGAAATGATGAACGAAGTTTTATCAGGTGGATCTAGTTCACGCATAAATAAAACAGTGGTCGAGAAAAAGCAGTTAGCCACCATAGCGTTTTCTTTCAACTATGTACTAGAGGATGCTGGCATAGGTATTTTTGCCGCTATCGCATCCAATGGGATTAAGCTTGATGAAATTCAGAAAGAATTCGATGCGCAGATTGAAAAAATACAAAGTGATCTTATATCCCAGGAAGAATTCGAAAAAGTACGAAATCAATTCGAGAACAACTTTGTAAGCTCAAACTCAACTATTGCAGGTGTTGCTGAAAATCTTGCTAAGAACCATGTCTTTCATGGCAATACGAACCGTGTAAACACAGAGCTAGATGCTTACATGAAAGTAACACGTGAAGATATACAACGCGTGGCAAAAAAATATTTAACTCAGGATGCACGAGTTATACTTCATTATTTACCTAAAGAAACAAAATAATCTGACTGTCATGAAAAAGAACATTATTCTAGCCGGCCTATTCTTCCCGGTGGTCATTTTCGGCCAACTGGACAGATCTATACGTCCTTCTGCAGGACAAGCCCCTACTATAAACATTAAAGATTCCGAGGTGTTTACAACTCCTAATGGAATTACCGTTATTCTTTCTGAAAATCATAAGCTTCCAACCATATCCATTGACCTTGTCATGGGAGCTGATCCGCGTATTGAAGGAAAAAAAGCAGGTTTATCTGAAATTTCAGGATCATTAATCCTCTCAGGAACAACTAACAGAAGTAAAGATCAGTTAGATCGTGAGAAAGATTATATTGGTGCATCATTGGAAGCTTCGAGTAAATCCATTTCATTATCCTGTCTTACCAAACACCTAGACAAAGGTTTGGAGCTATTTTCAGATGTGCTTTACAATGCCAACTTCCCCCAACCAGAATTTGATAGAATTAAGAAACAAAGTGAGTCCGCCCTCCTTTCCACAAAATCTGATCCCGGGTCAATGGCCGACAATGCGGAGAAAAAGGTAAATTTCCCAGGCCACCCCTACGGCGATGTAATGACAGAAGCTTCATTGGCCTCTATCACGCGTGACGATGTTGTGAATTATTACAAAGAAACCTTTACTCCTAATGGCAGCTACCTTGTTTTTGTTGGCGACATCAACAAAGCACAGGCTCAAAAAATCACCGAACAGTATTTCACAAACTGGTCTGGGAAAGATGTTTACAGAACGACGCTTGGTGATGGCCAGTTCAACAAGGGAAACAGAGTTATTTTCGTAAAAAAACCCGGAGCCGTTCAATCAGTAATTCAAGTCTCCTTCCCCATTAAAATGCGGACAGGTGATAAAAATCAACTTCCTTTGAATGTATTAAATGGAATATTTGGAGGATCAGGTTTTGGAACACGCCTTATGCAGAATCTTCGTGAAGATAAAGCATATACTTATGGATGTTATTCCACCCTCAACATCACTGAAAATGGATCATGGGCTTCTATTAGTGGTAATTTCCGGAATGAAGTTACTGATTCAGCCATTGCACAAATTCTATTCGAATTAGATAGAATTTCGACTGAGTATGTGAAGGACGATGAATTAAACCTAACTAAGTCATCCATGGCTGGTGGTTTTGCACGTTCTTTAGAGCGTCCACAAACCATCGCTAGATTCGCACTTAACATCATTCGAAACAAACTCAACAAGGATTACTACCAATCGTATCTCAAGCGACTTGAAGTCATCTCTAAAGAGGACATATTACTCATGGCTCAGACTTACTTCACCTCTAAGAACTGTAATATCGTTGTTGTGGGCAATGAAGCTATTCTAGAAAAATTAAAGCAATTTGATACCGACGGAAAAATAGAGTTTCTTGATGCATTTGGAGAGCCTGTTAAGGAAATTAAGAAAGCGGACATTACAAAAGAGGAACTTATTGATAAGTATATATTAGCTGTTACTAAAACCACTACTAAAAAGGCAGCCTCAAAAAAGCTTAAAAAAGTAAAGTCTGTAGAAAAGAATACAGAATTAAATCTGGCACAAATCCCTTTTCCGCTGAGCTCTAGAGAGCTCTGGATCAACCCCAACAAAGAGGGGCAAAAATTAGAGGGGCAAGGTATGTTGCTGCAAAAGTCCTATTTCGATGGTGTTTCAGGTAGTCGTTTCAGTATGCAAGGTGGTAGTAAAGATTTATCCGTTGAGGAGATTGCAGCAAAAAATAAATCAATAGGATTATTTCCTGAAATGAACTATTTGAAGAGCGGAATGAACGTTGAACTTATTGGAATCGAGAGCCTTGAAAAAGGTGAGGCTTACGTATTGAAAGTCAACGATGGCAAATCAGAAACATATGATTATTTTGATACAAAAAGTCTCATGAAGGTGCGATCGAACTCCCTTAAAACTGAGGGCAGTGAGACCGTAGAAACAGTAACTATTTATGATGATTTCAAAGAAGTAAATGGTATTCTGTTCCCACACATCGTTTCCATTAATTTGGGCCCTGCGACTTTTTCAGGCATAGTCAAAAGCATAATCATAAACGGAGGTGGAGACTTGAATCAGTACAAATAACATTGTACCGTGAACAATTAATAAAGACGCCCTAATTACAGGGTGTCTTTTTTTTTAATTTCACTTGCTCTAAACATTTCTATTTGAGAAAAATATTTCTATACCTGTTTTTGTGTCTCACTCAATTAAACTTTTGGGCTCAAACTAACCTTAAAACTCTTTACTTCAAAGAAAACAGCTCGGAAATGACCATGTCCTCTAAAAGACAAATTCATAAGCTCCAAAATTCCTACCTAAAAGGTGACCTGATAATTAAGTCTTTTCATGTGTTTAAGGATTCTGCAAATACAGATCCGAAGTTAGATACACTATGTTCAATGCGCTTAAAAGAGGTATTAGTTGATATTGGTGTTGTGTCCACTAAGGGAATATCCATCGGTACCCGGATTCTAGAATTGAAACCAAAAGAGAAACTCAGAAAAGAAGCGCA
The DNA here is from genome assembly GCA_044340465.1 of Crocinitomicaceae bacterium. GTDB lineage: Bacteria > Bacteroidota > Bacteroidia > Flavobacteriales_D > Crocinitomicaceae > M0103. Next base: position 17,204 of record JBIITO010000029.1, read on the forward strand.
AAAATTAGAAATTCGTTACTCTTTGTTTTCTGAACTCAGCAAAGATTCATTAATTGAATTGCATAAAATGGCTATTGCAGAGAACAATAAAATCGAGGAAGTGGCTATTTGGAATAACACTAAAGACCCGAATGCTAAACCCAAATATAATATCCCTTATTTGCTGAATATCAAATTTATAGAAGGAAAATCTAAAATTCAGGAAGACAGCTATCCCGAGATTGATCGCCTTTTCAAATACCTTAAAGAAAACCCTAATTTAACGCTTGTTATTAGAGGCCACGTTTGTTGCGGAAATAACGATCGAATTTCAAAAAATCGAGCAAAGGCAGTTTATCGCATTTTAGATAGGAAAGGGATTGCAAGAAACAGAATGCAATATATTGGTATGTCGAACAGAGACCCACTAGTATTCCCCGAGAAATCAAATGCTGACCGTCAAAAAAACCGCAGGGTCGACGTCAAGCTAATGATATTAGATCTAAATGTGAAATGAGGCACCCTCATATTGATTCGAGTTTGAATCTTTAAAATTGTTTATCCGAATGCTCAATTCTAACCAAAATATATTTTTGGTTGATAGGCTAAATTTCCTTAAATTGCATTCAATTCACTAATGATTAATACTTTATGCCTTTTAATCGTTCTTCTGTATTCCTTGAAGTGATCGAAGGCCTATCTAAAAGTCCTCACATATATCAGGGAAACGATGTGGAAATGGCAAAAAAGATCCTTTACAGCGGATCACAATTCCTCAAGATACAACGTGTTAATGCATGGATTTTAGATCAAGAAGAGAATAAATTGATTTCCCTTTGTTCTTACGATAAATTGCGGGATGATTACTTTACAGAGGCAGCACTATCACGTGAACTTTTTCCAGTCTATTTCAGACATATACAACGGAATGACATTATAATTTCTGTAGAAGCACAAAAAGAATTCTTTAACAGCGAATTGGTTGAACTCTATTTAAAACCGCACAATATTCAGTCTATGATGGAGGTACCTATTCTTTCTGCAGGAAAAATGAAAGGGATCATTTGTTTTGAGAATATCGGCGAAACTAGAGAATGGATGAGTGATGAGCAGCATTTTGCTGTAGCACTCACTCAACTCCTAACACTCACTTTAGAGACCAAGGAGAAAAACAACTACCGCGATCAATTGGAACGACTCGTGAACGAAAAATCCACATTAATCGCAGAAATTAATCATCGTGTAAAAAATAATTTGGCGATCATGACAGCCTTGATTCGGGGTGAAATGAACAAATCGAAAGATCAATATCATAAAAACCTTTTTGACAACGTACTATCCAAATCTTTTTCATTAGCAACACTACAAAGTACCATTTATCAATCAAAGAACTATGATCAGGTTAATTTTGGTGATTTCCTCAAAACCCTGATTTCAAACATGAATCACACCTATGGATCAGAAAAAAATGTATCGATTAAAACATCTTTTGAGACAGTATGCATTGATATTTCCAAGGCAATTCCCTGTTCTTTGATCATAAACGAAATAATTACAAACAGTTTCAAATACGCATTTGAAAAAACCGACAATAATATACTTAGTATATGCTTGAGCAAGCCAGAAAAAAAAGAATGTTCCATAATTATCCGTGATAATGGAAAAGGACTCCCTAAAGATTATTACCACAATGGAACAGGATTTGAGCTAATTGAAAGTCTAACAGAACAACTAGATGGAAAACTAATAATAAAATCTAACAAGAAAGGAACCAGTATAAAACTTGATTTTTAGTTGATCTCCTCATAAAGAAGCTCAATACCTGGATCTAGTTTGTAGGCAAAGATCTTCTTTTCATAGGATGGCAGTATTATTTGTTCTTCCATCTCATCTACAGCAAATACCTCTGTGTGTTTTTCACCATTTTCCAACTCGAACTCTACTTTCAAATCGAATTGGAATATAGATTCTTGTGTTTGACGGACGATAAATAGTTTCTTTCCTTCACTTTGATCCAAGACGGTTTTAAGTACAGGATGACCGGGTTTATACAACCAGTTTTCAAAAAATGCGCCCAATTCCACTCCCGTACTTACCTCCATGGCATTCTTAAAGTCCTCAGAATCTGCATTTCCCAAACGAAAGGTTTGATAATAATCCTTCAATCCCTGTTGAAACAATGAGTCACCCAGCTTGCATCTCAACATGTGCAATAGCCAACTTCCTTTTTGATACGTATTGGGATTCAATAAACGATTCAGATCTCCATACTTGGTATCAACCAATGGATGATCGTATTTTCTATGGAAAGAGATCACCTCTTCCCTGTCCATTCGTAATTGGTCTTTGAATCGTTTGTCGCCAAATCTATTTTGCAAATAGATATTTGTCATGTAAGTGGCGAAACCCTCACTAAGCCAAACATGTTCCCAGTCTCTCTCTGTTACCGAATTTCCAAACCACTGATGTGCAATTTCATGTGCCACCAATGCTTCCGCAGTTCCCTTTCCATTCAATGCATTTTCATCATAGAAAATACACCCTGCATTTTCCATGCCTCCATACCGAGTGGTTGATTGGACGTTCATTAATTTTTCAAACTCATATGGAGCAATAAAAATTGAAAAGAAGCGAAGAATATCAGTTGCAACATCAAGATCTTTGAAACTCTTCGAACTGTTTTTAGGGTAGACTGCACTGGTGACTTGAACACTGTCAATAATGGCGACATCTTTCCATTCCATTACTGCCACTCCTACTACTGCAACCTTTGAAGGCAGAGGAACCTCAGACCGATAGGACCATACAGAAAGTCCATTTCCCAGACCATTTTTCCCGACGAAAGAACCATTGCTCACTACTTTGTATTTATCCGGTGCAGTAACCGTAAAACTGTAGGTCGCTTTATCAGAAGGATGGTCATTACATGCAAACCAGTGATGTGCTCTGTTAGGCCAGTTATCGCCGAAAAAAGTTCGTTCATTATACTTATTCTTTCCAATAATTAATCCATCTGACGGCACTCCCTCATACCAAAGATCAATAGTCGTTTTCAGCGAACCTTCCGCACTGGGAGATATTGTCAAAATATTCTGTTTATGATCGAATGACATGGACTTATTATCCCAATGGAGGGCTTTTATTTTCATTCCATCCACAAGATCAAGAAATATAGAATCTGTCAGCGATTCACGGAGCACTTTAATAGTTTCATGGGCTTTGATCACATTTGAACTATCTGAAACAGCTATTCTTATGTTATAATCCAGAATATCCTCATGTCTGTACTGCCCCAAAGACAGCTGAAATGCACCTAACGATAAACAAACGAGAACGTATGAAAGACCTTTTTCTATTAACATATTTAAAGATAGGTCTTTTCTGAAATTCAAGCATCATTGTTCATTTAATTTAGAACTAATAAATAAAATCGGCTTTAGATAACCATCATTAAATAAACTAGTTAATTTAAAATGACTCAACATTTCGAACTTTTGCTATTACCGCTGTAAACCCTTTCAAAAACTCTTACAGTGATTGCTTGAAGCAGTCCTCACAGAAAAATAGCAGCTCCTGGTAGAAATAATTTTTATTTACCTTCGACGAAGTACGATATTGATCAAAATATAATGTCATGATCTGTCCAGTAATTATTCTCGTTCTTTCGCTTGCATTGTTCAT
>JBIITO010000119.1:0-6542 GCA_044340465.1 Crocinitomicaceae bacterium
GAGCAGGTATTCTTCCTTCAAAGGCTGCGGTGCCAGCTTCGGATAGATACAAGAACTCCCCAAAAAGATGAATTTCTGAACATCGAAACGATGTGCTGCATCGATCAGGTTATTCTGGATCTGCATATTCTCCATCAGGAACTGATACGGATAATTGTTGTTGGCAAGGATACCACCTACACGAGCGGCTGCATCGATGACGACTTCCGGTTTTTCCTTTACGAAGAAAGCGTCTACAGCAGCCTGATTTCGAAGATCCAGTTCTGCAGAAGTACGGCCGATGACATTGGTATAGCCTTTCGATTCCAGGTTTCTCCAGATCGCTGAACCTACCATGCCACGGTGACCGGCGATGTATATTTTGGTGTTTTTATTCATGTACTTTGACTTTTGACTTTTGACCGTTGGCTGTTGACTTTTGGCCTTTGACTTAGTTGATGTCGTCTTTTCGTATTTTTTGAATGAAAGCATTTATTCTTTTTTCCAGGCTTTCAATTTTTTCAATTAGGTCGTTCGTCTTATTTGAATTACAATAGTTTAGGTCTATAATTATTCTGAGTAATGTTTCTACTTCGAAAGCTGAACCAAGGCTCATTTCCAAATATCGATGAAAGTCTTTTGAGGATGATTTTGCTGCACCTTCAGCTATGTTGTTAACAATAGATACAGCAGCTCTTCGAATTTGAGAATTCAGTCCATATAATTCTTCTTTTGGAAGTTCGTTAGTCAAAAGATGATTTCCTTGACGAATTTCATTTCGTCGATGTAAATGTCCCAAACTCTGAAGTTTCTCATTTTTCTACTGATTTACTTTGTCAACTGTCAAAGGTTAAAAGTCACCTGTCCATATTCTACTCGAAATAATTCATAATCTTAAAGCCGCCTTCTTTTAAATACTGATCCTTCTTCATCAACTTAAGATCGCTTTCCATCATGTCTTTAACCAGGCCCGCTAAATCATATTCAGGGACCCACTTTAATTTTTCTTTTGCTTTTGACGGATCTCCTAAAAGCAGATCCACCTCTGTTGGTCGAAAATAAGAAGGGTCAACAGATAATATTTCTTTACCAATTTCTAATTGATAAGCAGGGTCATTGCATGCTTTGATAAACGCTTTTTCTTCTACGCCTATACCTTTAAACTCAAGTTCTATTCCTACTTCTGCAAAAGCCATTTTCACGAAATCGCGAACTGTTGTCGTTATTCCAGTCGCTATAACCCAGTCTTCCGGCTGATCCGCCTGAAGGATCATCCACATCATGCGAACATAATCCTTGGCATGTCCCCAATCGCGCTGTGCATCCAAATTTCCTAGATAAAACTTATCCTGCAACCCTAATGCAATTTTGGATACTGCTCTTGTGATCTTTCTCGTCACGAATGTTTCTCCTCGTCGCGGGGACTCATGGTTAAATAATATCCCGTTACACGCATACATGTTGTAGGCTTCACGGTAATTCTTGGTGATCCAAAATCCATAGATCTTAGCTACTCCATAGGGAGACCTTGGGTAGAATGGACAGGTCTCATCGTAAAAACCTTTTGAATTCTTATTTTCGGGCATCCCTCCATACAATTCCGAGGTAGACGCCTGATAAATTCTGGTTTTCTTTTCCATTCCCAATAATCGGACAGCTTCCAGAATGCGCAAAGTACCCAGTCCGTCAACATTTCCAACATACTCAGGAGAATCAAACGACACTTTCACGTGTGACATTGCTCCTAAATTATAGATCTCATCCGGCTGGGTTTCTTGAATGATACGTGTTAAATTCATCGAATCGGTCAAATCCCCATAATGTAATTTCAATCGTGGATTTGGATCATGTGGGTCTTGATACAAATGATCAATCCTATCGGTATTGAACAAAGAAGATCTTCTTTTTATTCCATGAACGATGTAGCCTTTCTCTAACAAAAGTTCGGCTAAATAGGAACCATCCTGTCCGGTGATCCCGGTTATTAAAGCGATTTTTGACATATTCTTCTTATTACGAATAACTTACCCGCGATCTGATTACGGAAAACTGGCCAGCCCGCTTCGCACGGCTTCGCCACTGTTACTCACATGCATTTTTGAGTAACACATTGTTTATAAAATATTTAATTCATTCTGCTTTTACGCAGGATGATTATTCGTCACCTTCCTCACGAAGGATTTCGGAACGCTCACTGTAAATTTGGTGCCAATACTGTCAATGGTAATAAACAATCTGTGTTTACCATTCATATCGACCGAATTTCCATAAAGACCTTTGAATGGACCACGCATCACCCTGACAATATCACCTGGCCCAAACGTTTCATGGATATACTCTATTGAATCTTTATCCCACTCCCGCTCCATGCACTTGAGCGTTTCTATTTCCGACATTCTCACCATCGCGGGAACCCCAAGAAAGTAAAGTATCCCCGAAACCCCTTCCAATCTTGTCAAACCAAATAACTCTTCCTTGGCACAATGAACAAAAACTACTGAACTAACAAGCGGCCTTTGTATCTTTTTTTTACGATCGCTCCACTGTCTCAACGAAGAATAAACAGGTAAATAGCTTTCCACCCCTGACTCCATCAACCGCGAATTCACTTTAAATTCCGCGTTAGGTCTTGTTCGAAGCACATACCAACAAGTCATATGATCCTTTTTCAAAACAGAACTCAAACTTACAGATACTTTTGTCGAATTAACAGAAGATATCACGTTCTTGATCGATTATTAGGCAAAGTTAGCGTTTTATAAGACCGTAGACTAAAAAAAAAAATGACCAAATAAAAAATTGTTCTAATTTTACCGAAAAATTTGAAAATGAAAAAATTAATCTATCTAAGTATTGTTTTGTTAGCAACCATATCTTTTGGTCAGGACCTTAAAGAAATGAACAAGTGGTCTGCGGGATTGTCTGTGGGTGGACATGACGGATTTAACCCTGCGAATTTGTATACTAAGGCATATCAAATACACCACTATGGAGTTAACGGTAGGTATATGTTCAATAACCGCTTTGGACTCATGGCTGATTTGGGTTACGACTTTATCGACGCAACTAATAGCGGATCGTCGAATGTTAATTACATTCGAACGTCCATTCAAGGTGTTGCCAATTTGGGTGATATTATGCGGTTCGACACGTGGTCATCTAAAATTGGACTTTTAGCTCATTTAGGTTCCGGATGGTCAACAATGTGGAGTCCAAGTAAAAAATTAACCGATCCGAACGACCCCTTTATCAAGAATTCGGATGATATGTTGAATATTATTATCGGCTTGACCCCACAGTATAAAGTGAATGAAAAAATCTCATTGAATTTCGACATTAGCGCAGTTAGTCACATTCGACAAAATAATAACTTCGATTATTCTAAAAAAGTAAAAACTCCTGGGATTAGCGGCTATTTCTTCAATTGGTCTCTAGGTGCTACCTATTATATCGGAAAGAAAGAGAAACATGCCGATTGGATACCAACGGTTTATGCATCTGCACCGAAAGAAATTGATCTTTCGAAATACGATGCAATGATCAAAGAACTTCAAGATAAAACGAAAGATGACGATGCGGATGGTGTTCCAAACTATGTAGATACGGAAATTGCAACTCCACAAGGATCTTTTGTTGACTCGAAAGGAGCCGCTTTGAAAGATGCTGACCAAGACGGTATTGCAGATGAATTTGACGCTTGCCCTCAAGTAAAAGGGTTGTTCGCGTTCAATGGTTGTGCTGACACAGATGGCGATGGAATTTCAGATGATAAAGACATATGTCCAAAAAGTAAGGGCACGTTAGCTGAAAACGGATGTCCTTCTGTTTCGAAAGATGTGAAAGTTATTATGGAAAAAGCATTGAAAGGTGTTCAATTTGAGACAAATAAAGACGTGCTACTCAAGACGTCATTTAAATCGTTGAATGATGTTGTAACTGTGTTAAACGCAAATCCTACCTACAGACTTAAAATCTCTGGTCACACTGACAATGTGGGTAATGATGATGAGAACGTGGTATTATCGGAGAAACGAGCCAAAGCTTGTTCTTCTTACATTGTATCAAAAGGTATAGCTGAAAACCGTTTAATAGTAGCTGGTTTCGGAGAAACTAAACCTGTTGCGACAAACGACACAAAAGCTGGAAAAGCACTCAACAGAAGAGTCGAATTTACGATTATTTTTGAATAAAACGAATTGATTAAATTGAAAGCTGTTCCGATAAGAACAGCTTTTTTTATTTCCATTTCAATGAGATTATGAAACAAATACGACCGTATCGTACTCAACTGAATTCTATATCTTGAGAAGATGTGCCACGTAAAACGATATCCCGATAGACCAGAATAATTCGAAATAGAAATGACAAACCAATATTTTCCTTAAAATCGAAGTTGATATAATTACAACAGCTTGTGTATATATTGCAAAAACTTAATTTGAGTAAATTTGTTTATTAGAAACGAAAACAACATAAATCAATAAAAAATGGGAGTATTAGTAGGTAAAAAAGCACCGTCGTTCAAGGCAGCTGCAGTAGTTAACGGTGGGGAGATCGTTAGTGATTTTTCGCTTGATCAGTATCTTGGAAAAAATCACGTATTATTCTTTTTCTATCCAAAAGATTTTACGTTCGTATGTCCTTCAGAATTGCATGCTTTTCAAGCTAAACTAGCCGAATTTGAAGCACGCGGAGTAAAAGTAGTGGCATGCTCTACAGATACAGAAGAATCTCACTGGGGATGGTTGCAAGTTCCGAAAAATAAAGGTGGAATCGAAGGGGTGAACTATCCAATCGTTGCAGATACGTCTAAAACAATCTCTGAAGCATTTGGTGTACTCGCAGGGGAATATGAATATGACATGGAAGGCAGTTTGACGGCTTCCGGACCGATGATCGCTTACAGAGGATTGTTCCTGATTGACAAGAGCGGTACGGTGATGCATCAATTGGTAAACATGTTTCCTTTAGGAAGAAACGTAGACGAAGCCTTGCGTATGGTGGATGCACTTCAGTTCTTCGAAGAGAACGGAGAAGTTTGTCCTGCGAACTGGCACAAAGGCGATGAAGGAATGAAAGCTAACTTCGAAGGAGTGGCTGATTATCTGTCATCGCACTAAGAAGTTAAACTTTTAACTGTTGAAGAGGTCATTCAGAAAAATGACCTCTTTTTTATGCAATCTCAATATAATCAAGATCTTTTCCGAACGTCTCCTTTAATCTGGAAATACTGAGTAAGGCGAGTGATACGAAAAGGATCCCAACGATAAAAGCCGCCACCCCATCATTTAAACTCAACGAAACCAACATTCCAAAAAGCAAGGTGATCAGATTGACCGAACCTCGAACGAAATTGGGAATGGTATTGGCGGCCGTTGACCGGATATTCGTTCCGAATTGCTCCGCTGCAATGGTTACAAAAATGGCCCAATAGCCAGTTCCTGCTCCCAAAAGAAAACACATAAAATAATAGGTTGAAAGACTCACATTGTGCAAGAACAATAAAAATGTAATAGACAATATCAAAGTAAAGAAAAGGTAAAGCACAACCACTTTTTTTCTGCTCTTCAATAGTTGACTTAAAAATCCGGAAATAAGATCTCCAGCAGAAAGACCTATATAGGCGAACATCACTGCCTGTCCGTTATTCACATCTGAAACCCCCAGCAAAGGGCCAAAATTATCCTTCGAATTCATGATCAACAATCCGATCACATACCAAACAGGTATTCCGATCACAATGCAATGGATATATTTAACCAGATTATCCTTTTTGGCAAAAATAAGTCTTAGGTCACCCCTACTCACATGAGATTCGGAACTCACCTGCCGAAAAAAACCCGATTCTATGGTTCCCACACGCATTAATAAAAGCAACAAGCCCATAACTCCACCCAGAATATAGGCGATCTGCCAGTTGGCGTAAAGTTCGCCTGTCAAACCCTCAGCCCATTGGGCGATTCCCTGCCCACCAGAATTCACCGCATAAGCAACCACTCCACCGAGTGCGCCAAATGTGACAATAAGCATGGTACCGTAACCGCGTTTCTCCTTGGACATCATTTCGGAAATCAGCGTAATGCCAGCTCCTAACTCTCCTGCCAAACCAATTCCTGCAATCACTCTCACCACGGCATATGAAGTCACATCCGTCACAAATGCATTCGCAATATTTGCCGCAGAATAAAGGAGGATCGAACCAAACAATACCTTCAAACGACCTTTTTTATCACCTAAAATTCCCCAGAGTAATCCACCGATCAACATCCCTAGCATCTGCATATTAAAAAGGAATTTCCCCGTTGCAGCTTTATCCGCTGCACTTGCGGTGAACATGATCTGATCGAGACTCTCTGCCTTTACCACACCGAACAAAACAAGGTCGTAGATATCCACAAAATACCCTAATGAAGCCACTGTCAGCAAAAGTGCGATCTGGTAATTCTTTTTCAGAGTTTTATTTGATTCCATAAAGACGAAAATACGATTTCTCATGATTACAAAAGAAGTAATTCTGCTTCCGCCCTGAAATTGTATCTTCGTACCGATGACAATTGATCACA
>JBIITO010000120.1:0-6471 GCA_044340465.1 Crocinitomicaceae bacterium
GGTCATGTTTTGCTTTATCCGATAAATGTTCCGTTTCTACCATCTGTTAGCTTCCTTTTTCTCCGACGAATAGAAAATTACAGGAATAAGTAGGGCGTAAAATAAATCCCAAAGAGGAAGAAACCTTGTAAAAGAAGACTCCTTTATCTTGCCAAAACACCTGCCGAGTACCCACCATTTTACGAATGTAATGAACAGATACACAGATAAAACTAACCATCGAAAATCCGTATCAAACATCAAAATAACAAAGGAAACGGTTAGCATAAGTAGACTAAAGGGATATATTCCTAACATCAATTTTTTAATAACCTTGTAGCGACTGGAAGTGGTGTAATGACGTGTTTTTTGCCCAATCCAGTTCAGCCAGCTGTAGCTACCCTTCGAATAGCAGAAGGAACGTGAATCAATATTAATACTGTAGTTCGCGCCACGCGCACTTTCTTGAACAAAAAGATCGTCATCTCCCGATGAAAGTGAATAGTGAGATTTGAATCCGTTCACAGAATAGAATAATTTTTTAGAATAGGCAATATTTCTACCTACCCCCATGTATGGAAGTCGCGATAATGCCAATGAGAAATAGCTGATTGCTATCCATGCTGTATCGAAACGTATCACGCGATTTAGGAATCCACGTTCTTTGGAGATAGGTGCATAGCCGAGCACGAGTTCTTTTCCCGGAATAAATCGACTCGACATACTTTTTAGCCACTGATCCGTTGTAGGCTTGCAATCCGCATCTGTGAACACCATATGTTCGTACTTGGCGCCTTTGATTCCGACGGTTAAAGGAAGTTTCTTTCCATATCTTGAATGCTGGTTCTTCTCCAGTTCGATGTAGCGCAAGTGACTGAACTGTCTACAAAGCGCATCCAATATATGTGATGATTCATCAACGGTGTGATGGTTCACTACAATTACTTCGAATTTAGGGTAGTCTTGTGTTAGGATAAAAGGAAGCTTCTCATACAAGTTATCGGCCTCATTACGAGCAACAATTATAACGCTCACTGGTGGTAGACTGATCTCGTCAAGAGTGGGTCTTTCTTTGTAAAACGATAATTTACCGAATACAAACAGTATGTATAAAAAATTGATCAGAGCCATAAAGGCAAAGAACAAGAAAATAAAAAATGGAAGTCCAATCTCGAAGGTCGGGAGGAAATGCATTCTCGCAAAGCTTTGTGCAAAGATGGGGTGCTTATCCAAATACCTGTATATTTGTCGGGTTATTTTTTCAACATCTTATGCACTTCGATCTGATCTCAAAAGATCCAAAATCCAATGCAAGAGCAGGTTTGCTGCATTCCGATCACGGTACAATTGAGACGCCAATTTTTATGCCAGTCGGAACTGCCGGATCAGTAAAAGGAGTGCATCAGCAGGAATTAAGAGATGACATAAGTGCCCAAATCATTTTGGGTAATACCTATCACTTGTTCCTGAGACCTGGCTTGGAGGTGCTCGAGGCTGCTGGTGGATTGCATCAGTTTATTGGTTGGGAACGACCAATTCTTACCGATAGTGGTGGATACCAGGTGTATTCTTTGAGTGGTTCCAGAAAGATTAACGAGGAGGGTGTGAAGTTTCAGTCGCATATTGATGGAAGCTATCATTTCTTTACCCCCGAACGGGCGATAGATATTCAACGAAGCATTGGGGCAGATATTGTAATGGCTTTTGATGAATGTACACCTTATCCATGCGAATATTCATACGCTCGAAATTCAATGAAAATGACACATCGCTGGTTAAAACGATGTTTTGATCAGATGGATAGAACCGAACCAAAGTATGGCTATGAACAGTCATTGTTTCCAATAGTACAAGGAAGTGTTTATAAGGATTTACGTACTGAATCTGCCCAAACGATAGCTTCTTATGATGCGGTTGGTAATGCAATCGGCGGATTGTCAGTCGGTGAGCCTGACGAAGACCTCTACGAAATGACAGCCCATGTAGCGGGTATTTTACCCAAGGATAAGCCCCGCTATCTAATGGGGGTGGGCACACCTGTCAATTTACTGGAATGTATTGCGCTTGGAATAGACATGTTTGATTGCGTAATGCCCAGTCGAAATGCGCGACATGGAATGTTGTTTACCTCCGAGGGTATCATTAATATCAAGAATGAAAAGTGGGATAAGGATTTTTCTCCGGTTGATCCAAACGGAACTGCATACGTGGATCAGGTTTATACAAAGGCCTATCTGCGTCATTTAGTTAAAGCGAAAGAAAACCTTGCTATACAGATTGCAACCATCCATAATCTTGCATTTTACCTCGAGCTAATGAGGCAAGCCAGAGAGCAGATCCTTGCCGGAACATTTACTCAATGGAAGGATAAAATGGTTCTCAAACTGAAGAATCGCCTGTGATCTTATGATAAAGATTCTCGACAGATATATCATTCGCAAGTTCTTGTCGACTTTCTTCTTTATGCTGGGGATTATTATGCTTTTGGCAATGGTCTTTGATTTGTCAGAAAAATTGAGTGAATTCATTGATAATCAAGCGCCTTTGAGCTCAATCATTTTTGATTATTATTTGAATTTCATTTTATTCTATGGGAATTTGTTCTCATCCATGATCATCTTTGTCTCTGTGATCTGGTTTACGGCAAAATTGGCTCAGGACACTGAGATCATCCCGATGTGGAACAGCGGAAAACCATTTTCAAGATTTCTTAGACCTTATATGATCGCTGCGACATTGATTATGCTTATCTCACTTGTCATGAATCATTTTATCCTTCCTAAGTCTAACCGCACCCGTTTAAATTTTGAAGAGAAATATTACCGTGCTGCTCTGTCGGTGAATGATTATCACGCAGAATACCCCGGAAATCAAGTCGTCTATTTTTCAAGTTATTATCAGGAAGATAACCTAGTTAATGACTTTGTCCTTGAGCAATGGAATGATCAAAACAGAATTACTTACTTCCTAAAAGCTAGAACAGCAGAGAACATTTCTGGTACCACTAAATGGATTCTGAAGGATTTCTACGAAAGACGTGTCGGTTATCCAAATGATGAGGTTAAAGAGGGGCAAAAAAAAGATACAGTTTTCATTTTCAAGATTGAGGAGATGGCTCAACGTAAAAATATTTCTGAAGCAATGACTTACACCGAATTAAGATCATTTATTGAGCGCGAAAAGAAAAAGGGATCTGGAAATGTGCCAATGTATGAGATCGAATTGTATCAACGCACATCTTATCCGTTTGCAGCTTATGTTCTCACAATCATTGGTGTTTCAGTGTCTTCCCGCAAAAAGAGAGGAGGGATTGGTGTTAACATAGCGATCGGTTTGATGATCATATTTGTGTATATTTTCGCAATGAAAGTAACAACGGTAGCGGCCATAAATGTTGGCTTTCCGGCGTCAATTGCTGTGTGGGTGCCAAATGTACTTTTCGGTGCTGTTGCATTTATTCTGTATCGTTTTGCTCAAAAATGACTCGTACGGTATTGGTCATTCTTTTTTGCTTTGGGATATGCGTGAATCATGCGCAGATCGTGAATATTGAAAACCGCCGTATTTACGATGACACCTTGGGCTGGAGTGGTTCTCTTGATGGAAATCTATCAGTGCTGCGGAATAAGGAAATGTTGATCAATGGAGGCCTTCGTCCACGCATTCAGTACAAGAAGGATCGGTATTATTTTTTGCTTCTGACAGATTGGTTCTATTCAAAGTCACCATCGGTAGTTTATGCTAATTCTGGGATGGTTCATTTAAGGTACGCTTGGAGGTTTGCTTCGCGTCTTCAGGATAAGAAAAGTCCATGGAAATGGGAATCGTATGCACAAATACAATACAATCAGTTGCTCGATCAGCGTCTAAGGGCATTGGTTGGAACAGGTCTGAGGTGGAAGGCTCTTGATAATCTCAAATGGCGAGTATTTATTGGTTCTTCAGCCTTTTTCGAATACGAGGAATTAAGGAGTAGTAAAGTCGTTTTGGAAGGGGTGAGATGGAGTAATTATCTTTCCTTTTTTACAGCCTTATCGAAAGAATTGTCCTTTACATCAATAGTTTATGCTCAACCTTTGATTTCGGATCTTAAAGACGTACGTTTTATGGCACAATTCAGCCTTTCCGTGAATATTTTTAAAAGGATCGATATGCGCTTTGAATACAATCATTTTTACGATGCGTTGCCCCCGGCGGGAGTTCGAAATATGATCTTCAATGGTGCTATGGGTTTTAGAGTCAGACTTGGTGAGTAAAGTCTGTTGATAAATCATCTGACACAGCCGTTTTAACAACCTTTTACAAGCAAATATTTAGTTATTTTTGTGACTCATTGAAAATCTATGGAAAGCACATTAAATCAGGAAGCAACACTGGAGCAAGCACTAGACTTAGGTCTGCGTGAAGATGAATTTGGAATGATCAAAGAGATCCTTGGTCGCACACCAAATTTTACTGAAACTGCTGTTTATTCCGTGATGTGGTCTGAGCATTGTTCATACAAGAATTCCATTGTTTGGTTGAAGAAGCTTCCAAAGGATGGTCCGCACATGCTCGTTAAAGCAGGTGAAGAGAATGCTGGACTTGTCGATATCGGTGACGGATTAGGCTGTGTTTTCAAGATCGAATCGCACAATCACCCAAGTGCGCTCGAACCGTATCAGGGTGCAGCAACGGGAGTTGGCGGGATCAACAGGGATATTTTTACCATGGGAGCACGGCCTATTGCTCAGCTGAACTCACTGCGTTTTGGAAACATTGAGAATTCCAGAACAAAATGGTTGGTGAAAGGAGTAACTAAAGGAATTGGAGATTACGGAAATGCTTTCGGTATTCCAATCGTAGGAGGAGAGGTTTTCTTCGATGATTCGTACAATACGAATCCATTGGTGAATGCGTTCTCCGCAGGGATCATTGATACAAAAAAGATCATTTCAGCGAAAGCGAAAGGTCCGGGAAATCCTGTTTTTATTGTTGGATCGGCAACCGGTAAAGATGGAATTGCGGGTGCGGCGTTTGCGTCCAAAGATATTACTGAAGATTCAGCGAACGACCTTCCATCCGTTCAAGTAGGTGATCCGTTCATGGAGAAATTACTTTTGGAGGCTACGATGGAGCTCTCCCAAACAGATGCGATCGTTGGAATGCAGGACATGGGTGCTGCAGGTATCACCTGTTCTACTTGCGAAATGAGTGCAGGAGGGGGCGTTGGAATGGATATTCATTTGGATCGTGTGCCAACCCGTCAGGACAATATGTTGCCTTATGAGATCCTGCTTTCTGAATCACAGGAACGGATGTTGGTGGTAGTTCACCAAGGCAAGGAAGATTTGGTTAAAAATATTTTTACGAAGTGGGATCTACATGCAGAAGAGATCGGTGTGGTGACCGATTCGGGTCGTGTGCGTTATTTCATGAATAGTGAGATCGTTGGTGATGTGCCTGCCGAGTCATTGGTGCTTGGTGGTGGAGCCCCTCAATATGTTAGAGATTACAAAGAACCGGCGTATTACGAAGAGTACAAAAAATTCTATATCGAACAGGTGAAGCAACCTGAAGACTTGAAGGAAGTGGCATTCAAACTTCTTCAATATCCGAACATCGCCTCTAAGAGATGGGTGTACGAGCAATATGATTCCATGGTGGGTACGCGTACTATGACGACGAATCGTCCTTCAGACGCAGGGGTCGTGAACATCAAAGGTACAAACAAGGCCTTGGCGATGACGGTGGATTGTAATTCACGTTACGTAAATGCTGACCCTGAGATTGGAACTATGATCGCTGTATCTGAAGCTGCTCGCAATATTGTATGCTCAGGTGGTGAACCAAGTGCAATCACAAACTGTCTGAACTTCGGAAATCCATATAATCCTGAGTCCTATTGGCAATTCGTTGGTGCGATCAAAGGAATGTCAGCAGCCTGTTTAAAATTCGAAACACCGGTAACCGGAGGAAACGTTTCGTTTTACAATCAGACCGTTACTAATGGGGTTGAAGTTCCCGTATTCCCGACTCCGACGATCGGGATGATCGGGATTCTGGAGGATAAAGACCAGGTTATGACACTTGATTTCAAACAAAAAGGCGATCTGATCTTTGTTATAGGTGAAAGTGTAAATGATATTGCATCGTCTGAATATTTAGCCTCATATCATGGCATTAAAGCATCACCGGCTCCATATTTTGATTTGGATAAGGAATATGCGATGCAGCATGTGGTGAAAGGATTGATCCGTCACGAATTGGTAAATGCAGTTCACGATGTTGCAGACGGAGGATTATTTGTGACGTTGGTTGAAATGTCCATGCCACGTGAATTTGGATTTGATATTGTTACAGATTCTGAAATCCGTGAGGATGCTTTCCTCTTCGGAGAAGCACAAGGACGTGTAGCGGTAGCAGTTAGCGAAGACAGAGAAGAAGATTTTATCGAGTTCATGATGGAATCTGGTGTGAATTTCACTTTGCTTGGACACGTTACAAAAGGAA
>JBIITO010000030.1:0-20532 GCA_044340465.1 Crocinitomicaceae bacterium
CTATGTTATCCGATTTGATCTCAAGGCGGAAAAAGCACTCATATTAAGCGAATGGCAGATCCTATCGAAGTCGATTGTAGTATTCTTTTTAGTGAAATTGGTCGTGTTTTATCTCTTCAATATTCATAAGGGATTGGTTCGGCATACGTCAACAGAAGATGTCAGACGCATCTTCTTTGCGGTAACGACATGTTCAGGTCTGTACCTTGTTTTTGGCTTTTTCCGTTTCTATGTGCTCGATGGATTTTACTTGTTCCCGCTTTCCGTTCTGATTGTAGAAGCAATGGCTTCGTTTGTATTGATGCTCGGATCCCGTTTTTCAATCAAATTGGCTTATCTCGAGTCTATTAAATCAGGGAAGGAGGAAGAAAGAGTGATTATTTACGGTGCAGGTATTTCTGGCTTGATCACAAAGCGAACCATAGAGAAGGACCGAAGATTACACTACAAGATGATTGGCTTTCTGGATGATAACCGCAAAATGTCCGGTACACGTCTGGAAGGGATTCAGATTTACTCTTCCGACTCATTGGAGAAGATCATTCAAGAGGAAGGTGCGACCATGGTGATCATTGCCATTCAGCAGCCGGATGAGGAAAATCGCAAAAGGGTAGTAGAAATTTGTCTGAAGCATCAAATAAAAGTGCAGAAAGTTCCAAATCCTAAAAGCTGGATAAACGGGGAATTCTCTGCCAAACAGATGGCTGCCATAAGGATCGAGGATCTTTTGGGAAGAAAACCGATTGTGCTGGATGAAGAAAAGATTTCACGAGAACTATCCGGAAAGGCTATTCTGGTGACAGGTGCAGCAGGCTCGATTGGTAGTGGTTTGGTTCGTCAATTAGCCGGATATAAGCCAGGTAAGCTTTTTTTATTGGATCAGGCTGAATCTCCGCTGTATGATTTTCAACAGGAGTTGTTGACCTCTTTTCCCGAGCTTCATTTCGAAGTTATTATCGGCGATATTCGTAGTTACGAGCGTATGGAGCGCTTGTACGCACATTCTGAGCCTTATTATGTTTTTCACGCAGCAGCATACAAACATGTTCCCCTGATGGAAAGCAATCCAAGTGAGGCAGTGCTGACAAATGTCAAAGGGACAAAAAACCTGGTAGACCTAGCCAGAAAGTTCAAAGTGAAGAAATTTGTAATGATCTCAACAGATAAAGCAGTCAATCCTACGAATGTGATGGGTGCATCCAAACGCATTGCAGAAATTTATGCACAATCGGCCGATGAAGTTGAGCGCACACGTTTTATAACGACACGTTTTGGTAATGTGCTCGGATCAAATGGTTCGGTGATACCTCTTTTTCGCCGTCAGATTGAAAATGGTGGTCCACTTACGGTAACTGATGAAAGGGTAACACGTTTCTTTATGACCATTCCAGAAGCTTGCCAACTGGTACTTGAGGCTGGAACGATGGGTGAAGGCGGTGAAATCTTCGTATTTGATATGGGCGAATCAGTGAAAATCATAGATCTTGCGCGTAAAATGATCCAGTTGAGCGGATTAGAAGAGGGAAAAGATATTGAAATCAGATATACCGGTTTACGACCAGGAGAGAAATTGTACGAAGAATTGCTTGCTGAAGAGGAAAATACCATTCCAACCCATCATCCGAAAATTCTAAAAGCGAAGGTGAGGGCAGTTGATGGATCTGAGCAGCATCAAATCACTGAATTGATCGAATTATTCGAATTACAACAAAATGAGCTTATAGTTGCCAAGATGAAAGAAATCGTTCCGGAGTTTATCAGCAATAATAGCGACTTTGAAAAATTAGATAAAAGATGATAGCTCCGGCAAAGATCCAGGTTCGTTTTTCTGATCTTGATGTCTTAGGACACGTAAATAATTCGGTTTATTTCAGTTATTTTGAAATGACGCGAGTCCATTATTTTCAAGAGTTACTCGGCAAACAGTGGGACTGGAAAAAGTTTGGCGTGGTTCTGGTTCGAAATGAAATTGATTATAAGCGCTCTGTGTTATTGTATGACGAACCAGAAATTCAAATGTTTACTGAGTTTGTGGCGTCGAAGAGTTTTGGTTTGCGTTATGAATTAAAAGTGAATGGTGAAGTATACGCTATGGGGAAATCAGTAATGGTTTGTTTTGATGCAACAACACAGTTGACGATCCCTGTTCCGGATACCATGCGTACCTCTTTGGAAGAATTAATATTGAGATTATGAAAGTACTGAAATCCTTGTTTTTACTCCTTTTTCTTTTACCCGTTTCCATTTTTGGTCAGATTCCTCAGGTTCAGAAAAAGAATTGTTACGATAAGTTGAATTCGAGAAAAGGTCAGAAATACGCAGAATGGGAATGTGGAAAATTGGCAGGAGTGGTGGATTGCAATGAAAAATTGACTTATGACGATGATACCAAAACAATTTTGAGTGGAAATGCAGGAACGCCTTTTAACGGTACCTGCGAAACATGTCATTTGAATGGACTCCTGGAGCGCAGGATCTCATTTGTAAATGGCAAAGAAAACGGAATCGATACAACGTTTTATAAATCTGGTTGTCCACAGGTAGTAAGAAACCATATTTTGGGTGCAGAGTCTGGTCAATGGTTCTATTTTTATGACAGCACACAAGCAGTAGCATGGGAAAATAATTACAACCTGGGGATGAAACACGGAAAGCAGCTTTATCTTACGAAAGAGGGCGATACAACTCGCTTTGAGTATTATTTGAATGGCAAGCTGGATGGCGTAAAGAAGAGTTATTATCCGAAATCGAAGATTGAAAAAGAAGTGTATTACAAAGAGGGCTTAATGGATGGCCTTTACAAAAAATACAGTCGAGATGGTGTTTTACTGGAGGAATTGAATTTTAAGCAAGGTAAAAAAGATGGCGAATTAAAATATTTCTATAATGACGGTAAGCCTCTTTCAGTAGAGCATTGGACGATGGATCTTAAAAATGGGGAATTCAAAACCTTCTTTTATCAGGGAAATGTGCAGATTTCTGAGAATTATAAAAAAGGAGTTCTAGTTGGTTGGTTCGAAGAACGCTACCCGGATGACAAGATGAAGCATTCGACACTGTATGATAAAAAAGGGGTAGTCATCGAGGAACATAAATTTGATGAACAAGGAAATGAAACCTACACTTTTGGAGTAGAACCCCCCAAAGATAAGGAAGATGATGCTGTGCCAGGATCGGAGGATTCCAAAAAATCAAAGAAATCTAAAAATAGCAAAGCCGAAGATCAGAAAGGTAAACCGCTGAAGGTAGAATAATGAGAATCGGTGTTATCGGTGGTGGAGCTGCAGGCTTTTTCGCCGCAATTTCGGCAAAGGAGATTAATCCTCAGGCCTCAGTTATGATACTGGAAAAATCGTCAAAATTCCTTTCCAAAGTAAAAGTCTCAGGTGGTGGTAGATGTAACGTTACAAATGCCTGTTTCGACATTCGCCAGCTTTCGTCGCATTATCCAAGAGGAGAATATTTTTTACGAAAGGCTTTCTCGGTTTTTGATGCGAGATCCACAATGGACTGGTTCGAGCAACGTGGAATAAAATTAAGAACCTATCCCGACGGCTGTGTTTTTCCGCAGAGCAATGATTCTCAGACAATCATTGATTTGTTTTACAGGGAGTGTACGGAAAAAGGAGTGGAATTGAAATCAGGTTTTCCTGTCAACAAGGTTAACGTTCTATCGACAGGATTTGATGTGAGCAGTACTTCGGAAACTATATATTTTGATAAGTTAATCATCACTATCGGGGGACAGCCCAAACGATTAGGATTCAATTGGCTCGAACAATTAAATTTGAAGATCGTTGACCCCGTACCCTCCTTGTTTACTTTCAATATGCCGGAAAACCCTATTAGAGAATTGATGGGTAACGTCACGGAAGAAACGACAGTGCGGATAGAAGGTTCTAAACTAACCGGTAAAGGACCTCTATTAATTACACATTGGGGTATGAGTGGTCCAGCCATCTTGCAATTGTCAGCTTGGTGTGCACGTGAACTACATGCGAAACAATATCATTTTTCTATTTTAGTGAACTGGTTGGATCAAATGAAGGAAGATGAAGTACGTGCCCTTCTGGAAAAACAGAAAGCCACTTTCCCTGACCGTAGGTTAGCGAATCAGAAGCCTTTCACAATAACCAATCGACTTTGGACTTTTTTATTGTCTAAAAGTGGAGTTCCGGTGCAATTAACCTGGAAAGAATTATCCGGGAAAACGCAAAATCGTTTGGTGAATACCCTCATCAATGATCGTTACGAGGTCAAGGGTAAAACAACCTTCAAAGAAGAATTTGTAACTGCCGGTGGGATAACATTGACTGAGATCGATGTTCGGACCATGCAGTTGAAAAGGATTCCCGGCTTATTTTTTGCCGGTGAAGTGCTCGATATCGACGGTATTACCGGTGGTTTTAATTTTCAGGCAGCCTGGACTACCGGTTTTATTGCCGGACAAAGTGCAGCAGTAATAACTGGTTAGGCACTCTTTTCGGCAAGAAAACGTAACAAATCGGTAGAGGTCACGATCCCATTCACGATCCCATTTTCTGTAACTGGTATGGCATGGATCTCATTTCGAAGAAAGAGGGTCAGCGCCTGATGTATCTCAGTTTTACCATCTAGCATCGTTACCGGAGAAGACATGATATCCCTTACCTTCTTCTTGTAATGTGGATCGTCATCACTGAGACTGGCACTACCGATGGCATGCATGAAATCCACCAAACTAATAATGCCAATCACCTGATCACTTTCTTTGACAAGAATATGATGATGGAATTTCTGACGTTCGTATATATGCTTGAGCTCCAGAAGTGAATCATTAGCCGAAACAGAAACAGGCAGTCTGGTCATGATTTCTTTTAAAGTGGTTTTGAGATGGTCCATATACCTACAAAGGTGTGATAAGGAATCAATGCGCAGATTGATTTATGTCAATAATCTAACATGAAATACCAACTAGTTTAGCCGAAAAAAAACTATGAAAGCACGAACAATTCTAGAGCTTGCAGCTATCTCCTCAACGCTCTATACGATCTCAAAGGATCAGGAATTATTGGACAAACTCAATCAATGGGCTGAAAAAGGTAAGGAGAAGATCAATTCCTTTGTCAAGGATAAAGTTGTTGATGAGGATGGAAAGGAATTGGACTTTTTGGAAAAACTTGCTGCGCGTATAGAAATTTCAAGAAAAGAACTTGAAGAAAGAGTGGGAGATTTGGTGAAAACGACCTATGAGCGAATGCAGATAGCACACACAGATAAAATTGAAAAACTGGAACAACGAATCGAACAATTAAAAAAGGAGATTACCCTTTTACAAGCAAAAATGGCAAAACAAGAAAAAAAGGAAGCATGAAATGGCGGTAATTCGATCCATTCGGAGCAGGTATAGATCATTTGTTCGCTATAACCAAATCCTTCGGGTTTTTGTAAAGTATGGGTTTGAGGAGCTCGTTTCTTATATGATTGCATCGGGAAGATATCGCTTTATCCGAAGATTAATTCCTAAAACAACTAAAAAAAGAGCGGAGCAGTTCACAAGATGGGAAAAAATGCGTTTGGTCTGCGAAGAACTCGGACCAACCTTCATCAAATTTGGACAGATATTGAGCAATCGACCTGATCTTCTCCCAAATGAGTTGATTCTCGAGTTTGAAAAATTACAGGACAACGTTCCTCCTATGCGGGGTGAAATAGCCATTCAGGTGGTAGAGAGGGAACTCAAGAAGCCGATTCTTGAACTGTTTGCCTACTTTGAGATTGAAGCATTTGCCTCTGCGTCTATTGCACAAGTGCATAGAGTGACTCTTCATACTGGTGATCGCGTTGCACTGAAGATTCAACGACCGTCTATTCGTTCACTGATCAATGAGGATATAAAAGTACTTTATCAGATAGCTACGTTATTCGAACGAAGGATTCCCTCCACGCGCAGTTTCGATCCTGTTGGCCTCGTGCGAAATTTTGAGGAAAGTATTCTTCGGGAGCTCGATTTCATTCATGAATCGGTAAACATACAGCGTTTTGCTGGGAATATTAAAAATGATCCGTCTGATCAAACGACCCAATGTCCCAAAGTTTTTAAGGAATACACTACGAGTGTACTTCTTGCTATGGAATTCATTGAAGGACTGAAGATCTCCAATATTTTCGGCTTAAAAGCTCAGGGACACGATATTCAGCGCATTGCAAAAAAACTTGCCATTTCCTACGTTAAACAAGTCTTTTTGTATGGATTCTTTCATGCAGATCCGCATCCAGGGAATCTTTTGATCACGAAGGATGGGGAAGTGTGTTTTTTAGATTTCGGAATGATGGGTAATATTTTACCACGTGATATTGAAATGTTTGCTCATCTATTCATTGCAGTTAAATCGGAAGATCTAACGGGAGTTGTAAGAGCGCTGCAGTTGATGTCTGAATCTACTGTTATTAACGATCTTAGGGGGCTTGAATTTGCAGTTAATGAATTTATTACGACGTATAGTGTCTCATTGTATCATCAAAATGAAATGAGTACGATACTTATCGAATTGAGAGACATTATCGTTAAGTATGGATTGAAGGTTCCACCGCACTTTTTTTTGTTGGCAAGGTCAATGGTGACAATCGAAGGGGTCATTCATTACCTGGATCCGAAGCTTGACCTGATGGCTTTGGCTAAACCTTATATAGCAGAATCTATTCGCAAGGAATTTGACCCATTAAAGATCGTCAGAAAAATACTCAATGGTATCTATGAATTCGGATCATACATAGAAGAATTTCCTCAAGATCTGCGTAATGCCATTCGTAAGATAAATAATGGAAAAGTAAGTGTTGATCTCACACATAAAGGGGTAGATCCGGTAATTCATACGATGAATAGGATTACCCGCCAAATGATAGCAGCAATTATACTTGCGGGTTTATTGGTCGGTTCAGCTATGTTTATAATTCGGGAAGTTGAACCAAAATGGCATGAGGTCCCCGTATACGCTATATATGGGATTATAGCGTCTGTTGTTCTTGGGTGGCTTTTGTTAAAAGATATACGTAAAGGAGATCATGATGACTGGCCCGGATGGAATCACGACTAGTTCTTATTTTTACGATTAATATCTTGGTAATCAATCCAGAAGATTACTTTCAGAGAAAGACTGTTCACTGGTAGGTTTTCAAAAAGATTCGTCAAATTAGATCGATACGAAAAATAATAGTTTTGATCGTTGGAGAAAATTGAATTTTTCCAAACAATGTTGATTTCACTCCCTGGAAGGAAAACCCACCGGTAGACAAAGTCAAGAGTGAAAGCATTATAATTTATATTGTATACACTCTGTCCGTTACCATCTGTTCCGCTGTAATTGATTGGTATAAGGGTTCCATCGGTTTGAAGGCCAAAGAAACGGGAATATTGTAATGCGGAACGATAATGGCGAATTCTCCAGGTTATTCCCATTCGATTGGTAAGTGTATAGGTTAAATTAATGGTATTCGTGGTATTGATTCTGTTGCGCTCACCAAATAAAATACCTGTGAATGGTGTTTGAGGTGTTCCAAAGGAAACTGCATAGCCAAGTCCTTTTTCAGTAAACTCCTGCTCCCAGGAATAAACAATGAACATTCTGTCACTAAAGCGTGCTCTGGGACTGATCTCGAAGGAATACTCCTTCCATGTTTTATTTGAAACATATCCATAAGTTCCAGAAACATCTAGGGCAAAACGCTTTTGATAATTTGACGAGAACCAATAGGTGGTAGAGAACCATTTTGGGGTCAGAAAATATCTTCCTTGAGTTCTTGGTTCGAAATAATCGTAACCTTCTGTTAAAGAGCTGTTGATTTGAATTCCGGTTGCATGGAATCCTTTAATCAATCCAAACAAGTTTCCATCAATCGTCGTGAATGTATAAACATTGGGTGCGTAAAGTCTTGCGTATTGTAAGGTTGCATTCGCTGAGGCCTGAACGAATTTCCAGAAAGGCTGAAAGCGTCTGTAACCTATTTTGACCTCCACATTTCGTTTGTTATTGTTTGCATTGAATCCCAAATCGTTCGGATCGTAAGTATTAGACTCCTCGAAATAGGTTGCCTGATAGATAAAACGACCAGTTTGTTTTCCGGTTGAAATCCCTGTATTATATCCAAGTTGATTTGTTTCATTTGACATTTTGAATGAAAGAGTTCCTTTGCCCTGGATATAGTACTTGTTTTCTTTGAAATTCATTTTGTAATTCAAACCGGAGACATTGGCATCGTAAAATTGCCCCTCACGCGTCACGTTGGTATTCGTGAAAGTGACGAAACTGTTGTTCTTGAGGTTTTGATCAAATACTATTACATTGTAATTTGTCAGAGGAGCTACGGTGAGTGAACGCAATTTCTGCGTTGAGTCGTTAATAGCCAAACCAGTTTGTGCAGCAGTAATTCCGTTGAAAATTCCCACACCAAGACCTGATCTTGTTCTTCCTGAAACTTTCGTTGCATTGTATAATCGAGGTGCACCATCAATACGGACGAGTCGCTCATTGGACAATAAGTTCGTGTTCAATACTGTACTGGGTGGTTGTACCCCGATGCGTCTCGAGTAGAAAAGATCAGCTTTATTAAATAGCTCTGTTCCTTCTGTAAAAAATTGCCTATTCTCGTTGAACTGGATCTCATATGGAGAGATATTCAGAACAGCGTTATCAAAAACGACCTGACCAAAATCAGGAACGAGTGTCATATCCAGGGTAAAGGCCTCATTTAAACCAAGTTTTATGTCCATTCCACCATTTCCAGTTCCCGTCCATGATTTCGGATGATCTGGATCCGAACCATGATCGGCATATCCAGACATGTACGGCATGAATGCTAATCGTAAAGGGGGTTCGATGCCAAAAACATTAGTAAGGTTTCCGCACTGTGCCACGATATTGTCGAAATCAGGCTTAACCGGATTCCAGTAAGTTTGTTCACGATTCCTGCTGATATATCGGTAAAAATTAATACCCCAATTTTGATCTTCTTTCTTCGGAAAACGAATTGCAGAATACGGAATTTGCATTTCTAACTGCCAGCCGTCAGGTGTAAGTTTTGTCATGCTTTTCCATGCCATATTCAGTTCTGGGCTGGTATTTCCGGCGAATAGTTTAGCGTCGTATTGTACTCCCATACTACTAACTCCAAACGCAAACGCATTCAAGTCATCATTATAAGAATCAATGATTACTTGAAAATTATCAATATTTGCATTGAAGTCATCTCGCTGTGATAAGATTTTTGAAACATGTTCAGGTCTATCAAAACAGATCGCAGCCACATATAGATGTTGATCATCATAGCAAATTGAAACCTTGGTATATTGACTTGAATTTGTGCCGGGATAAGGTCTCAGCTGTGTGAAAGTATCTATGGTGAATGCATTTTTCCAGCTGGCTTCAAGCAGTTCTCCATCGATAGCGATCTTTTCATTACATATATTCGCTTGGAGCACCCTTTGTGCCAGTATCTGAAAGGAGAATAAAACGAGCCCTATAGACAAATGGAGTTTCATGCACTCCAAAGTTATATTTTGACGAAGTTAAGACCTCTAACAAATTTACGAATGGAGCAGATATTCCGATTCAAAGGTGTTCCAGAGCAATGAGCGGTAATTAGGATGCGCAATAGATGTTAAAAGTAGGGCGCGCTCATGCAATGTTTTTCCTAGCAAATTTACAGCGCCATATTCGGTAACTACCCATTGAACATCTGTTCTTGTTGTAACAACTCCGGCTCCAGTGCGCAATGAGCTGACGATCTTAGATCTTCCGTCATTGGTAGTCGAACGTATCGCAATAATGGGTTTTCCTCCTTGTGATGCAGCAGCACCTCTTATGAAATCGGATTGACCTCCCGCACCGGAATAAATCAATGGGCCAAATGAATCAGCACATACTTGACCGGTAAGGTCGATCTCAATAGCACTGTTAATCGCAATCATATTCGGATTGCATGCAATTATAGAATGATTGTTCGTTTTAGAAAATTCCAAAAATCGAAATGATGGGTTATCATTTAAGTTCTCATATAGTTCTTTCGTTCCAATGGCAAAAGAACAAACTGAAAAATTTCGTTCATATAACTTTGCACGGTTTGTGATCACGCCCTTTTCAATAAGAGGCAAGATGGCATCAGTGACAACTTCAGTGTGTAAACCAAGATCCTTATGGTCTATTAGTTTACCCAGAACAGCCATAGGGATTCGTCCTATTCCCACCTGAATAGTGGCTCCATTGGGGATGAGTTCGGAAATTATCTCTGATATTTTTTTATCCTCTTTGGAAATAGGCGTGGGGTCATGGGTCGGTAAGGGTTCACTGTGGGTAATAAATTGATTGATTTCTGATTTATGGATAAGTGTATCTCCGAACGTCCTTGGAAGTTCTTCATTGATTTGTGCAATAACCTTGCTAGCCGATTCAACTGCTGCCCGGCTTACATCAGCTGAGGGTCCCATAGAATAATATCCATGTTTATCGGGAATACTTACAGAGATCAACGCAAGATCAATTGGGAGGATTTTTTTTCGGAATAGATCCGGCGTATCACTCAAAGAAGCAGGTAAATAACTTCCATGGTCGCGCTGAATAGCATCTCTCACATTATCACCAACAAAAAAAGGCTGAGGGCTAAAGATATTTCTATATTTTTCTTTAGCCCATGGAGCAATCCCTTCTGTATGTAATGAATGTATTCGAATGTTTTTTCGATCTGTATTCCTTGCGCAGAATTGGCGTATAAGTTCTTGTGGGGCAGCTGATGCAGAATGGATAAAAACAGAAGAATGAGAGGGGAGATGTAACGAGGACAAGGGGTTGCTCATGTGATTTTTGAGCAAAATTCGTAAGGATCTGTTTTGAATAAGTTGAGTCTAATCAATATATCGGAAAGTTAAATTGATCCTTCCTTCATTTATTCGCAGTTGTTTAGGTATTCGGTGTTTCCAAAACTGTTGAATTGATCCACCCATGATGAGTAATGAGCCATTCGTTAATTCAAAAGAATGTTTGTCACCAGAGGAGGAATGTTGAAGTTCAAAACGTCGGGTAGCACCTAAGCTCATGGATGCAATGATTGGATCTTTGCCAAGCTCCGGTTCATTGTCTGCATGCCAGCCGTTACTATCTTTACCATCTCTGTAGAAATTCACTAGTACACTATTGAACTTGTATCCGGTTGCTTTTTCTATACGATTTTTAAGATCGATTATTTGCAGATCAAAACGGTGAGTCGTCAATCTTTTTCCTGAATAGCCATAGCTTTTTCCGTCTTCACTGTGAAAGGATTCAAGTCTAGGAATGATATGTTCCTTTCCAAAAAGTTTGATCTTTCCTTGTTCAAGAGGTAATTGATGGAGGAAATGATGAAACAGCGCAGTGCTCTCAATCCCCGTCAAGAAGTCAGGCTTAAATTCTAACCAACCATCTTTAATTTCAAATCGTTGCATCAGATGTATCCAACGAGATCATAGGCTATATAACCCACCATTTCCTTGATGAGTGTATCCCATCCATCCCAGCTGTCATAATTTGGTATAATATATTGATCCCATTGGTAACTTCTTCTGGATCCTGAGTAGTGATCGGTTGTAAAGGTCTCACATCGAAGACCTTCCTTTTCGAAACAAGCTCGCGATCTTCGCATATGTTTGGCAGACGTAATAAGTAGAAACCGTTTGTAATGCGGATAGGTCTTGTCGAGAATTTTTTTCGTCTCAAATGCATTCTCATGTGTATTTCGGGAATTTTCTTCAATAATGATGTCCTGTCTGGGTATCCCCCAACTCAGCAAGACATCACGAAATTGGGTTGCTTCATGAAGCCCTCTGTCAAGCACATAACCATTGTCACCCGTAATGAGAATTTTCTTTAACTTACCTTTGTGGTAAAGCGTTAATGCTTGCCATATTCGGTCTCCTCCCCTTCGAATACTTAGAACATTTAGATCATTGTTCCATTCTGCCATACCAGTAAGTACAATACCCACATCGTATGATTTTACGTTGGAGATTTTTGTGCCGGGAATTTCCCACATTCGAAAAGCTTCGCTAAGAATAGCGGTATTGGTAAATAAAACAAAAAATCCAATGGTCATCCATTTAAATCTTTTTTTCCAAGGTTCTCTTGGCCAGAATAGATGCAATGCGAGAACGGCAATGAACCAATTGAATGGTGACAACAGAAAAAGTAGCGCTTTCGACAGAAAGAAGAACATGATGCAAAAATAGGGCGTTTCGACTAAAAAATCCGAACAGAAAATGAAGAATAGAAGTAGTTTTGCATCCTAAACGGTAAAACATGACTTGGTTAGAAGAACTTTTTGATATCAAATACACCGATGTGAATCAGTTTCTTGTTCGAATGGGTACCAATTTATTGATCTCGATTGTCATTCTTGTCGCGGGATTTTGGCTTTCAAATGTTTTGTCCCGTGGCTTAATACGCGTATTGCGAAAAAGCAATACAGACGAGGGGTTGGTGACCTTCATCAGCAGTTTTATGTCGATGGTGTTGAAAGTACTGGTAGTAATCACATCGATCACGCAGATAGGGGTTGAAATGACCTCATTTGTCGCCATATTAGGTGCTGCCGGTCTTGCTATAGGTATGGCTTTTTCAGGTACCTTGTCGAATTTTGCTGGTGGAATCATGATTTTGGTACTTAAGCCCTTCAAAGTAGGCGACATCATTCTGACGCAGGGAGAAAAAGGGGAAGTAAAGGAAATACAGATTTTTAATACGTATTTGTATACTACTGATAATAAAGTCATTATCTTGCCAAATGGACCGGTAGCGAATAATAATATTACCAATTTTACAAAAGCGGACAAGCGTCGTGTCGACTGGATATTCAGTATTTCATATGGTGATGACTACAACAAAGCAAAAGAAGTTATTCTTAGATTGATCAAAGAGGATGCTCGAATTTTGAGTGATCCTGAACCTTTTGTAGGGATCAATTTACTTGGGCCTTCGTCTGTGGATCTGGCAGTTCGCGTTTGGGCACTTACAGATGATTACAATGATATGTTCTTTGATTTGAATGAACGGGTATATGTTGAATTCGAAAGTGTCGGACTTCGTTTCCCGTTCCCTCAGTTGGATGTTCATTTGAAAAATCAGGTATGAGTTTACTTAACGAACATTCGCTCATACTAAGATATATCGAAATGAATCGTTTCGGAACTTATCTTGGGATGGAGTTCAATATAGTTGATGCCGGAAAAGTTATATATCAACTTCAGATAGGAGAAGAGCATTTGGCTACCCCGGTTTCAGCTCATGGCGGGGTGATATCAGCCTTGTTAGATGCAACCCTCGGAGTCGGCGCGTTGAGTGCGGTATGTGAAGAAGGTAAAGTAGTATCAACGGTAGAAATGAAGGTTTCCTTTATTCGTCCGGTTATGTTGGGCGATGCACTTACTGCGAATTCCGATATTCTTAAAAAAGGAAAGAAGATCATTTTTGCGGAGGCAGTTATTCACAATCAAAAAGGTGAGCTGATTGCAAAGGCCAGCGGCACGATGAATTCGTATCCAAAGGAGAAGACAGGGTATTAACAAAAAAGTATTGGTTATTTGGATATCTCGATATTCGTTGAGCATGACTTTCTGTTGTCATTAAAATTATATCAACAATTAAAGATCGACTAATCAGTCAAATTGTTATTTTTGTTTCAAATCAAAAGGAATGACCAAGAAAGAACGATTGATGCTCACTGCGCGAAGACTGTTTGCTGAGAATGGTTTTTATGGCACAGCCACTGCCCGAATTGCAAAAGAAGCAGGTGTAAGTAATGGGATCCTGTTTCATTATTTTCCAACAAAGGAGATTCTTGTCAGAGCTATGTACAGTGACGTGAAAGATCGCATCTTTAATTATTCGCTGGGTCAGGTGTATAAAGGTGCCACACTCAAAGAAAGCATTTACACCTTGTGGTTGGCCGCTGTAGAATGGTATGTGGAACACCCGGAAGAATTTCATTTTATGCGTCAGTATGAAACCTCACCGTATTATGATTCGGAGACAGAAATGGCTCACCGTCATACACAACTGACGCTTGAATTGATCGATAAAGGATTGGAGCAAGGATTACTCAAAACATCTCCATCCCAACTGTTGTTTCATGTAATGACTAAGCTCGTGCACAATGCTGTTGAATACATCAGGTTATACGACGAACTTTTGGAAGATTTTGAATTCAGGAATCGTTTATTTGACGTTACCTGGGACGCATTAAAAAAATAAGATGAAAAACCTAGCATTGATCACAGGTGCCTCCAGTGGAATTGGAGCAGAATTAGCACAAATACACGCCTCCAGAAAAGGAGACTTGATCTTGGTAGCCCGCAGAAAGGATGAATTGGAACGACTTGCAGATGATCTTCGCCAAAAGCATGGGGTAGAAGTGAAAGTTATGGTGAAAGACTTGTCCGTTCATGGAGCATCAAAAGAGTTGGTGGATGAATTGGGAGATCTTGCTACCGAAGTGGAGATCTTAATGAACAATGCAGGTTTTGGCGGTTTTGGGAACTTTGTAGATCGACCGCTGGAAAAGGAGCAGGAGATGATCCGTTTGAATATCACTGCGCTCACCGACCTGACCCACTTAATCATTCCGCACATGATCAAAAAGGGTAGGGGACGAATACTGAACACGGCAAGTTCCGCTGGTTTTATGCCCGGACCCTTGCAGGCGGTTTATTTTGCCACAAAAGCCTATGTAGTTTCATTCACGCAAGGAATTCATCACGAACTAAAACCACATGGCATTTCGGTTACGGCTTTATGTCCTGGGCCTGTGAGCACCGGTTTTGAGAAAACCGCCGGGCTTGAAGGAGTCGAACTATTTAAAATGGCTGTTGACGCATCTCACACGGCAAGAGCCGGTTATCGAGGAATGGAAAAGGGTAGAATGATCGTTTTTGATCAACGCTTATTGTCATTTTCCATCAATTGGCTGATTCCAATCACGCCCCGTTCACTCTTGCTCAAAATGGTGGCGAAGATGCAAACGCCAAAACAATAAGAACGTATTGATCACAATGTTGGTTTGAGTCGTTTTACTTCGGAGTTTAAACTTTCCAAATCACTTGTTTTGAAAATTATTTGAGTTCACAACAGAACATTGTTATTTGTAAATATCCGTTTCGTTTTGTTCACAGACGCTAAAACGAAACTCATGAAACAATTAATTTTCCCTTCGATCTGTTTGTTGATATTTCTGGTATCAAGTTCCTGTTCATCTAGTCGATACTATTTCGGATCCGTGAATAAAAATGTTTGTAAAACATTGTCTGGAAAAGTGGTGCTATACGCCATATTCGTTGATTCAAAATACACAAAACCATGGAGCGACTACGATATGAATTCTACCATCGATTCCATTCACGCAGCAATTAATTGGCTGGAATTACGGGCCGCGGAAGACTCAATTGAACTAAATATAACGCTCGAAGTTCATCGCGGAATTAATGGAAAGACACCTATTAAAAAGGATTTTCCAAAAAAGACATTGTCGGCAACTATATTTGGACAGGATTCACGTAAAGGAGATCTTGATTTGTCAAAATGGGCAGACCGGATTGCAGTCATAGCTGGCCGCTCGTTACCGAAAGAAAATTCTAATTCAACTTCCACAAAAGGTGCGGTCAAGAATCGCGAGCGACTCATAGCCCGTTTACGAGATCTTCACCGCACGGATGCAGTTGCATTGATGTATTTTGTCAATAATTATTTTCAGAATGAGGCTTCAATCGCGCTAAAAACTCATTCGAATGATGAAGTTGAATTTTCGATTGTAAGTTACAAGGAACCATCAACCATTGCACACGAGTTTCTTCATTTGTTTGGAGCCGAAGATTTCTATGTGAGCCCTTTAGATGTAAAACGGCGAGAAAAAAAAAGAAAGTCACGCTTGAACGCGATGTTTCCGGATGAAGTTATGACGAACAAAACCAGGACATTAGACTCTATGATGATTAGTGAGTTTACCCGATACCTCATCGGGTGGGATAAGGAACTCGATCAGAAATATTGGAAGTTAGCAGAGAGAAAGTCAACCTTCAGGATGAACTAAATACTCTAGATGGAATGTAATGTAAGAACCGTTTTTTGTCGGTAATTAAAGTTGTTTTTTTACAAAATTGTCACAAAAGACATAGTTGAACAGAAATCCCTCTAATATTTCTAAATTTGTCGGGTGTAAAGCAATATGCTCTTATTTTTTAACGACGTCTCGGGTTCTGAAGTGTTGGTCATCTTGGTCTTCATTCTCATCTTCTTTGGTTCGAAGAGTATTCCTGGAATTGCAAGAACTTTCGGCAGAACGATCCATCAGATCAAAAGTGCTTCGAGCGAACTCCAGGATGAGATACGTAAGTCTGGGGTAGACATGAAAAAGGACCTTAATCTCACAAGTCTCATTCAAGACTCCACAACAGAAATGGCACAGCCCCTAGATCAAATGGCTAGTGATCTGGATCAGTCGGTACGTTTCGAGCCACCGCGAAAGCAAGTCGATCCGGAGGTGAATATTGTGGAAAATGTGATGCCGCAATCAAATTCTACTCCGGAGAAAGATGCTGATGCCAATCAGAAATCGACAGCTGCAGAGGATCCGGATGCCGCGCCGACTATCACCGATGGAGGACAACCTAAATGATCTTTTTTCATTTGTATTAACCTAAGCTTAATAAGGTGAACAAAAGATAAATCCTACCCATCCGAAAAAAGGTCGTACCTTTGCACCCAATTTTACATACATTAAATGACATTTGAGGAACTCGGGCTGAAGAGTGAGGTGCTGAAGTCGTTAAAAGAACTGGGGTTTGAAGCACCTACTCCGATCCAACAAAAAGCCATTCCATATTTACTGGGTGCGAATAGCGATTTTGTTGGTTTAGCTCAAACAGGAACAGGAAAGACCGCAGCGTTTGGTCTTCCACTGGTAAACAACATTGAAAATCACGCAAAAACACCACAGGGGCTTGTAATCTGCCCAACGCGTGAACTCTGTCTGCAGATCTCGAAAGATCTGGAGGTCTATGCAAAATTCTTAAAAGTAAAAGTGGTTGCCGTATACGGAGGAACTGATATCCGCCGTCAAATGACCGAGATCCGTCAGGGAGCTTCGATCATAGTGGCTACACCGGGGAGATTGATGGACCTCATCAACCGCAAAGCGGTTCAATTGCACGAAGTAGAATACGTAGTGCTTGACGAAGCGGACGAAATGCTCAATATGGGCTTCAAAGAAGATATAGATTCCATTTTGGAGTCTACGCCGGAACATAAAAACGTATGGCTCTTCTCCGCAACCATGCCTGCAGAGGTAGCGCGCATTTCCAAAAATTACATGACTGATCCGTTCGAAGTATCGATCGGACATAAAAATCAGAGTAACGAGAACATCGATCACATCTATTATGTGGTGAAGGAAAAAGATCGTTACGCTGCCGTAAAGCGTCTAATTGATTTCAATCCTGATATTTATGGATTGATCTTTTGCAGAACGCGTCAAGAAACAGGAAGTGTTGCTGAAAAACTGGCGAAAGAAGGATATAACGCAGAACCCCTGCATGGTGATCTCTCACAAGCTCAGCGTGATCGCGTCATGGAGCGTTTCAGAAATAAAGATTTACAGATCCTTGTTGCTACCGATGTAGCGGCGCGTGGTTTGGATATCGATAATATTACACATGTCATCAACTATAACCTTCCGGATGACATTGAGAATTATACGCACCGAAGTGGCCGTACAGCTCGTGCGGGAAGAAAAGGAGAGTCTCTTGTATTGATCAACACACGTGAACATGGAAAGATCCGTGCGATCGAGAAACAGATGCGAACGACTTTTACTCCGGGTATGATACCGAATGCGAAAGAGATTTGCGAAATACAGTTGATGAAACTCATTAACAAAGTGATCTCGATCGACGTGCGTGAGCGCGACATTCAAACGTTCATGCCAACCATAATGGCCGGTTTTGAAGACATGTCCAAAGAGGAAGTCATCAAACATTTCGTATCAGCTGAATTCAATCGATTCATTGAATACTATGAGCGTGCAGGTGATTTGAATGCAACTTCCGGAAAAGGAGATGACAGAGGATTTGAAGATCGTACGAAACGGCGTGACCGTAAAGGTGACGAAACCGAAAGCGGTAAAACACGCTTTTTCGTTAGCATTGGTCGCCGTGATGGATTAAATCCTGGTGGATTACTTCGATTGGTTTGTGATGCTACCGGTTTGAAATCAGCCAATGTAGGACGTATTGATATCATGACATCGTATTCCTTCTTTGAAGCAGATAACGAACATTCAGATAACATTCTGAAAAGTGTTAACGGTTCCAATTACGAAGGTCACGAAGTGAACATAGAAATCACCAAGTCTAAACCATCAGGTGGTGGAAATCGCGGTGGCGGTGGCCGACGTGATGGCGGTTCTTTTGGCGGAAAATTCAAAGGTCGTGATGGTGGTGGTCGCGACGGTGGCGGACGACGTGATGGTGGATTCAGAGGTAGAAGTGATGACCGAAGAGGACCAAAACGAGATGGAGCTCCAAAACGAGATGGTGGTCCTAAAAAAGAGGGTGGCGGACGTCCACGTTCGTTTGGAAAACCATTCAATAAAAAATCAAATTAACACACAGAATTTCTACTAATAATATGGAAATCAGGAATATAGCCATTATTGCACACGTTGACCACGGAAAAACAACATTGGTTGACAAAATGATCGAAGCAGGAAGTGTCATAAACGAAAGAGAACGTCTGACCGGTGAATTGATCATGGATAACAATGACCTTGAAAGAGAACGCGGGATCACCATCGTTTCAAAGAACGTATCCGTAACCTATAAAGGAACCAAAATTAATATCATTGATACGCCGGGTCACGCCGACTTCGGCGGAGAAGTAGAACGCGTTTTGAACATGGCTGACGGTGTATGTTTGCTTGTAGACGCGTTTGAAGGTCCGATGCCTCAAACACGTTTCGTTTTAGGCAAGGCGCTCTCAATGGGAATCAAACCGTTGTTGGTAATTAACAAAGTCGATAAGGAGAATTGTACTCCTGATGAAGTGCACGAAAAGGTGTTCGACCTGATGTTTGAGTTGGACGCCAATGAGGATCAGTTGGAATTCCCGACGATCTATGGTTCTGCGAAGAATGGATGGATGTCAACAGATTGGAAACAACCAACGACATCGATCACTCCGCTATTGGATCAGATACTCGATTATTTCCCTCCAAGAAAGATCGAAGAAGGAAATACACAAATGTTGATCACTTCTCTAGATTTCTCGACCTACGTAGGCCGAATTGCTATTGGTCGTTTGAGCCGTGGTGAAATAAAGGAGAATCAGCAGGTGATTTTAGGTAAAAGAGACGGTGCTCAGGAAAAGCACCGAATCAAAGAAGTGTTTGTGTTTGATGGATTGGAGCGCCGAAAGGTGACATCCGTTAAAGCTGGAGATATCTGTGCGATTACTGGAATTGAAGGGTTTGAGATAGGTGATTGTGTTTGTGATTTTGAAAATCCTGAACCACTTCCAACGATCGAACTCGACGAGCCAACGATGTCTATGTTGTTCTCGATTAATGATTCACCTTTTTTCGGAAAAGAAGGTAAATTCGTTACTTCACGACACATTCAGGAACGTTTGCAAAAGGAACTGGAGAAGAACCTGGCAATGCGTGTTTCAGATACAGATAAAGCCGACAAATGGATCGTTTACGGTCGAGGGGTTTTGCATTTATCTGTGTTGATTGAAACCATGCGCCGTGAAGGGTATGAGTTGCAGGTAGGTCAGCCTCAGGTAATCATCAAAGAGGTGGACAGTGTGAAATGTGAGCCGGTAGAAGAATTAACGATCGACCTTCCGGAAGAATTCAGCGGTACGGCTGTAGAAGCTGTGACGAAGCGAAAAGGGGAGATGACCAATATGGAACCGAAAGGTGAGCGCATGGTGATTCAGTTCATTATTCCTTCACGTGGAATAATTGGGTTGAGAAATTACCTATTGACGCAAACTGCGGGTGAAGCAATCATGACTCACCGCTTTTTAGAGTACCAACCATATAAAGGAGAAATACCCGGACGCCAAAATGGTTCATTGATATCATTGGAGCAGGGAACTTCAATCCCATTCTCTTTAAATAACCTGCAGGAGCGGGGTAAATTCTTCATACATCCGAATGAGAACATCTATGAAGGGCAGGTGATTGGAGAGAATTCTCGTGCAGGAGACCTATGTGTGAATGTTACGAAGACGAAAAAATTGACGAATATGCGTTCATCCGGTGCTGATGATAAAGTCCGTCTGGCACCACCTAAAGTATTTAGTTTAGAGGAATGTTTGGAATACATTCAGTCGGATGAGTACGTGGAGGTAACGCCTGAGAATTTGCGTATCCGTAAGATTCTGTTGAAGGAAACAGATCGTAAGCGTTCATCAAAATAAGCTATACTTATAAGAAAAGCGTATGTTTTTCGTTGAATAGGATGAGTTGTTCATTTTC
>JBIITO010000121.1:0-6358 GCA_044340465.1 Crocinitomicaceae bacterium
AACTTAAATGCGTTTATTGAAAACCAATTCCGTTACGATAGTGCTTTCGATAGATATTCCTTCATTGGTTTGATAGGCATTCGCAGTCAGCTTTGGAATGATTACAGAAATTATTGAAATAAAATGACCCGCCAATTGCGGGTCATTCTCAACTGTATATCGACAAGTAGGTTAGGTTGAATTTAGTGTAGGCCGATGATATGCTGAAGTTCTACTTCGGTAACATTTCGTTTTTGTCCCTGACGGTTCAGATAGGTTCGGTTAACCAATCTTCCATGAATAGCAACCTTCTTTCCTTTTTCGCCATAAGACTCAATGAATCGAGCCATGTCACCCCATGCGAAAATACGATGCCACTCCGTGTTGCTCTTTGTTTCGCCACTATTGGATCGGTATGTTTTATCGGTCGCTAGACTAAAGCGGGCAATCTTCTTTCCATTTTCAAAATTGGTTATCTCGGCATTGGTGCCCATATTCCCAATAAGGGTGATGTGATTGCGAAAGGTTGTCATAATGTTGCATTTTTAGTTTGTGCTGCTTTTTCAATATATCGGATTAACCCCGATATCACCTTGTATACCTCCATCGTTTGTGCATACAACTGTTCAGAACGTGATTTAGTTAGATATTCGAGTTGGCCCGAAAGAATCAATTGTGTTGACAAGCGTGCCGATGCTCCTTTGGCGTCTTCCAGGTCGGTGATCTTATTGGCGATGGTTCGTTTACTGATTCCCTCGGCAATTTTAGAAACAATTCGCAAAGCCGATTCTTTCATATACTCAAACATTACTGGATCAACATCATTTACTGTTTTAAAAACTTCCAGTGTCAACTGATTGCTTTTCTTCCAGGCTACCAGATCTTCATGTTCATAAGTTCGTTTTGTAAGTTTCATGCTTAAAGAATTACGAGGTCATTGATTTCTACTTCCGTTACAAATTTGCGTTGACCCTGTGCCTGATAAAAACGGGTTACCAGTTTCCCTTCGACGGCAAGTTCTATCCCTTCCTTCCCGATCTCTTCAAGCACACGAACCCATTTTCCCCAAGCCATTAGACGATGCCAGTGTGTTTTGTTCTTCGTTTTTCCGCTGGCATCGAGGTATTGTTCTTTTGTAGACATGGTGAATTGTGCGATCCTTCTTCCATTTGGTAATTCAACCACTTTAGGTGCTGAACTTACTTTTCCTATTAAATTGACGTGATTCATTGGATTTGTTTTTAAAGAGGGGACCGGTTTTCACGGTCCCCGTGTTTAGGTTAGGTTGTTATTTGTTGATTGTAGGTTCTGGTTTAGGGGAAAGCAAAAGGAATTCAGTTGCCTCGATAATGGTTCCATAGCGCTTTTCTCCGGATTTCGTTTCGTACGACTGATGTACTAGCTTACCCTCTAGGATGATCTCCTGTCCTTTATTAAGCGCCTTTTTAACACGTTCTGCGATTTTGCCCCAGGCGTTTACCACATGCCATTGGGTTTTTTCCTGCCATTTGCCATCTTTGTCTTTGTAACTTTCGTTCGTTGCGACAGTGAATCGGGCCAATGTGCGGCCAGTGTCGAAGGTTGTTACTTCGGGTTGCGCACCCAGTCTTCCGATCAAACTTACTTTGTTGCGTAAGGTGTTCATGTTTGAAATAATTAAAAGTTTGATAAAATTGATCTTGTCTCACTATCAGTTTGTTCACTGAATTCGACTCTGCAAAATTGTTTCCGCTTCAAAATTTTATTCGAACATTAATTGATTTCATTCGATTATTTTTCGGTTGTATTCGGTTATTATCGGTTAAATACCAATAAAATAACGCATTTTTGAAATTCAGAGAGTCGTCTTAAGTGCAATAATGTTTTTCGATAAACAGATGTGAGGGAGATATTCGGTCTAAAACCAGAAAGAAAGTGCTGCAGTAATTATCTCCATAGACTCAACTGATGTGGAATTTCCCTTAAAATATAATAACCCAGAAGTACTTTGCATTTTTCTATATTCAACTCGAAACAACATTGAGGATAGAATATGATATCCATAGCCAAAGGAATAGGAAATACATCTAAACGGATTTCCTTGTGCGAGCGATTGAACAACAGCATGATCAGGATCATTGAAATATTCAGCGCGCAGACTCCATGAACCCAATTTATTCATTGAATAGCGAATGGCGGTATTGGCTTGCCACCAAAACTGATCTACAACTTGACTGTTCCTCTGTATTCCTGCGTACGCGCAAGAAGCAATTGAAAGACGTTCAGAAAATCCGTGTGTCCAGTATACGTCCGAAAAATAACGCATGCCATAAGAGGAATGGCCATTTTTACCTTCCTTGCCGACGTAAGTATTCCAGTTGAGTAAATCTCTATCGCTGGGTTTGAATTCTATTTGGGTGCCAAGAGATTTCGAATCATTCTGATCAGTGATCTGTTGCCAACCATTCAACGCGAACAAACATACTTTCCACTTTTTGGAGATCTGCCAGGATGCTCGTGCGCCTGCGAGATAATAGGGCACATATTCTGCCGCAAGAGATCTCGTTAAGGTAAGATGATCCTGACTAAATGGAGTTTCATTAGTATAAGGGGACCCGAGAACACCTCCGTCTATCCATATATCCTTTTTCCTAAAGGGCCTTATTCCAATGTTTGCCTCCAGCAGGTTTTTAAAAATACCCTTTTCTGGTGCACTATTCTGTTCCATGAACGTACCGATGGCCGGAACTAGATGAGCCCGGTACCTTTTCTTTTCCAGTTTCAAATCCGCAAAAATTAAATTTTGCTGCAACTCTCTGTTTTGACTGAAAGAAACAAAATAAGGCATAGTACTCACTTTCGGATGGGTATGATCTATTGCATAATACCAGTCGAATCCCATATGAAATTGAAAACCTGTTGCCTTTGACAGAGAATCTACAATGAGCGAGTCACTCTCTTGAGAAAATAAGGAAGAGAACAACAAGGAAGAACATATGGCAAGCGCAAATTTCATTGGAAAAATTGCCTTATCAGTTTAAGAAAGGAATGATGATCATCTACTTGTGGTGCGTGGCCACATTTTGGTATTACTTCAAGTTTAGCGCTCGTGGACTCTGCAAAGCGCTCGCCTTCTGACAAAGCAAACAATTCATCTTTTTCTCCCCAAAGTACCATCATGTCGTAGTTTCGGAAAATGGAAGGGTCTTCAAAACGCTGCTGTTCGAGTGGCAACGAACGCATCAGTGTTCGCCTTTCGTCATGATTTGCTGCAAAGTAATGCTTATATAGTTCGACAGAAAGTTTCGTCTTAATGGTGGGATTACTGAATGTAGAAAGATTGATCAGTCGTTGAAGTTGTTTAGGGTCGTCAAATACGAAAAGTTCATCTATTTCTCTCACTCCGTAGGCGGCACAAACACTACCTAAGTCGGATAAGTGAAACGTGGTTCCAGGGCAGTTAGCGATCACTAGTTTTTCAATCTTAAGGCTACTTGTTGCTGCTAAATCCAATGCTATGAATCCTCCGTAACTCTGTCCAACTATGGAAAGTGAATCTATACACAAGTGGCTCAACACTTCTTCGATTGCCTTTCGCTGAGATGCCAAGTTGGGGATTGCTTTAGAATAACTCTTACCAAACCACAGCAAATCAGGTGCAATCACTGTGTGTGTTCTAGACAATGTTATTAATTCATTTCTCCAGGTCAGCAGCGCATCTAATCCAAATCCATGTAGGAACAAGATAACAGGGCCTTTGCCCCCTTTCCAATAATGAATGGTCTCTGAATTTGATTTAAAGTCTATGGGAAAAATCCCCTTTCGATGGAGCTGTTTCTCATAACGAATAATGCCCTTATCAAGCAAGCTACAACTGTAAAGTAGGGATAACACCGAAAGGATAAGAAATATATATCGCATAGGCTATTTGAGAACTAAAATTAAGCTTTCCCGCCTATACAGGCCCGGGTTAATGCTGTTTTTCTTCGTATTGGTGCAGTTTCAGGGAGTTTCATAAATAATAGCTAACTTTACACAAATGGTTGCATCAGCAACTCGACTTTAATAATCTTCCGTTTCGGAAAATCATTCGATCTTGTTCATCACCCATTTTAGGTACGCGCTTGTGTGCGCATTGTTAAATTAAATCAATACGATGGGAAGATCGCAGGAAACATTCAGTAAAAAAGACAAGGAAAAGAACAAAATCAAGAAACGTCAGGAAAAAATGCTCAAAAAAGAAGAGCGAAAAGCTAATTCGAAAGGCGGAGGATTAGAAAACATGATGGCTTATCTGGATGAAAATGGAAATATCACCGATACCCCCATGGATCCAAAAGCGAAAATTACCGTAGATGCAGATTCTATTGATATTAATGTCCCTAAGCGAACTGACGAACCTGAAGATACTGTTTGTAAAGGAAAAGTAACCCATTTCAACGAGTCGAAAGGCTACGGATTCATCAAAGACCTGGAAACTCAGGAAACAATCTTCGTTCACATCAACGGGGTTCTGGGCACGATTGCGGAAAATGATATGGTCACGTACGAAAAAGTACGCGGACAAAAAGGTTGGAATGCCGTGCATGTGAAGGTAACCAAGTAAATGGAAACCAAACACAATTTTTGAACGTCTCTGGTAATTATTAAGCCCTATATATCTTTGCACCATGTTTACAGGAATAATAGAGCAGATTGGGATCGTGAAGGCTATTCGTGAGGAACGCTCGAATGTGCAATTCACTTTGGAAGCCACATTCACCAACGAATTGAAAATAGATCAAAGCATTGCGCACAACGGTTGTTGCTTGACCGTGATCAATATTCAAGGAAAAGAATATAGCGTTACAGCCATTCAGGAAACATTAGACAAAACAAATCTTGGATCATGGCAAGTGGGAACTAAGGTAAATCTCGAGCGTTGTATGGTAATGAACGGTCGCCTCGACGGACATATCGTTCAAGGTCACGTGGACACAACCGCTGCATGCATAGCCATTGAGGACCAACAAGGCAGCTGGAAATATACATTCCGATATGCTACAGATCAAGTGACCGTTGAAAAAGGCTCTATAACGGTAAATGGCACCAGCTTAACTGTAGTAGACTCCAAACCAAATGAGTTCTCAGTCTGCATCATCCCTTACACTTATGAACACACCAACTTTCACGCGCTCCAGGTCGATGATAAGGTGAATATAGAGTTTGATATTATTGGGAAATATGTGGCGAAGTTGCTCGAAAGATTAGAGTGACAGTTCGATAAACTCA
The DNA here is from genome assembly GCA_044340465.1 of Crocinitomicaceae bacterium. GTDB lineage: Bacteria > Bacteroidota > Bacteroidia > Flavobacteriales_D > Crocinitomicaceae > M0103. The sequence goes on from JBIITO010000121.1 coordinate 5,230, forward strand.
CGGCAGGCAAAGGAGATCAATTCCACTAATAAACCGAAGAGGGAGGTTGATCGCAAACGGAAAAGTCAAATTCCCTTGATCTCAGAAATCTCTCGATTTATTTGTCTTGCTTCGAAGGATTTGAAATCATAAGTGTTCGGAACATATCTAATCGTCAAGAATATGGATTATTCGAGAGACATCACCTCCTGACATTGTTATAATCTCTGTTATAAGTTCATTGAGAAGTTCTTTGATGATTTTCATTTTCACAATCTTATATCCCCTTCAATTGTTTTTCTTTTTGTAGATAATAATCATACTAGCCAATATTAAGGTCATGTAAATCATAACCTTAACACCATTGAGGTTCCTGTTTATGAGCTGGCTAAAGTTTAATTGTTGTTTGATAAATCTAAAAAAAGTCTCTATTTCCCATCTTTACCTGTAAATATTGGCTATTTCAATGGGTTCAAGATCAAAATTGTTAGAGATGAAATGTATTTTCTCATTTGTATCTTTGATTAACGCTTTTATCAACCGAAAGGATGTAAAAAGCCTTTGTTTGGTCTCCCATTCATTGAAATTCACCTCCAGATCTTCCAAAATAATTATGCTATCTGACTCTTTATTTTTGATTATTTCATTGGTTTTCAAAACATGATAAGTAGCATTCGTTTTTATTCTTGTTACAAATAGAATATCCTGTTGGTCAAATTTAACAAACGTGGTACGCTTTTGAACTCCACGATCAAAGGTGACAATACTTGATTTATTGTGTCTATAATCGAAAATAACCTCCGGAATGGTTAAGTCTTCACAGTTATATTTATTCTCTGTAAATATTTTGAAATCACAAGGCAAAGAACCATGAAGACCAATGGTAACTTTAAGCTGATTCTTATCCGATTTATTAGTTGACTTACGTCCTACTTTCATTCCCCAATCAACAAGTTTGGAGGAAATCGAAATCATTGTGGAATCATATTTCTGTAACGAATTTTGCTCATCTAACTCCTTGTTGAATTTCTCAAAGAGCAGTTGAAATATTCTTGCGAAATAATCTGATTTAATGGAACTTAACCTGTCACTCAATGAATTGTATTTAGTTCTGAGATTTTCTGTATTTGCACAAAACCTGAATGAAGGC
>JBIITO010000031.1:0-20251 GCA_044340465.1 Crocinitomicaceae bacterium
CATTTGGTTGATTCTTTTGGAAATATTACGGATGTCAATGGTGATACAGCACTTGTAATGGTCTATTCTAGAGGTCTGAATGTTAACTTCGCGATAGGCAAGGTCTTTCCTGTACTTAGTCCAAATAAGAATTCTGGTATATTAGTTCATTTCGGCGCTGGATATTTACTTCACAAGTTGAGAGTGGAAACTCTCGATCAAGTGGTTCCTCAACTTGAACTAGATTATAAAAAAGGTTACGATCGACTCGCTATTGGACCCAATTTTCATCAGTTTATTGGTTATTCATTCATGGCCAACGGAGGATTTTTTAATTTCTATGGAGGTATTTATATTCAAGAAGGATTTACACAGAATAAACGAACCATTTTTTTTGATCAACCTGATAATCCTGTTTCCAAGGATACGCGCATAGATATTCAGTATGGTTTGAAGTTAGGGTGGTTAATACCATTTTATAAACGTCAGCCTAAAGACTTCTATTACGATTGATGCGATTCATTTACACATTTGGAGTGCTATTGTATGGAGTGCTGATTCATTTGGCCTCCTTTTTTAATAGTAAAGCAAAAAAATGGGTTGAGGGAAGAAAGAAATTATGGACACAACTTCCGATTCGTGATTTTTCAAAAGACTTATATTGGTTCCATTGCGCTTCCTTGGGAGAATTCGATATGGCCCTTCCAATAATGGCTGAATTGAAGAAGAGAAAACCGGAGAGTCTATTGCTGGTGACATTTTTTTCACCTTCAGGGATGGAGCATTATCACAAAAGAGATCATGAGGTAGATTTTGTATCTTATTTGCCGATCGATACCCCGTCAAACGCAGGGAGTTTCATAGGACATTATCAACCTCTGGCTGTTTTTTTTGTTAAGTACGAATTTTGGTCAAATTTCATTTTTGAAGCAAAAAATAAAGGAGTCAAGGTTTACTCAGTATGTACGCTTTTTCGAGAAAATCATCGATTTTTTCAATGGTACGGAGCTTTTTTTAGAAAAACACTGGAGTGTGTGGATTTCTTCTTTGTACAAAATCAGTCCTCTGCTGAACTTCTAATAAAGATTGGGTTGTCGAATTTTATTGTTTCGGGCGATACACGTTTTGATCGCGTTTTAGACAATAGTAAGAGGGCCAAATCAAATCAGGCAATAGAATCATTTATCGAGCATAAAAAAGCCTGGGTATTTGGAAGCACCTGGCCTACAGATGAAACACTTTTAAAATCGTTGTTAGATCTTTATCCAGAACAGAAAATGATTTTTGCTCCACATGATATCTCGGAAGCACACATTCTGGAAATAGAAAGGGTTTGTTATGGAAAGTCATGCCGAATAGCGCAACCTGACCCTTCGAAACAAGTATTGATTCTTAATACCATTGGACATCTTACAGATGCTTATGCTTACGGCGAAATTGCATATGTGGGGGGTGGTTTTTCCGGCAACTTGCACAATATTCTAGAACCATCTGTTTTTGGATTACCTGTAATTTTTGGCCCTAAATTCGACCGTTTCCCTGAGGCTTCGGCATTTATCACGGCAGGAATTGGATTTTCTGTTAAAGATCAGTCGGGTTTACTGGAAGCTGTAAAAACAGTCTCGGCTAATTTAAGTCTTATTCAACAATTAGCGATAAAGAATGTGGAATTGAACAGCGGTGCGGCACAAAGAATTTGCCAATACCTATCAATCTAATCATGCATTCGAGAAATAGCAATTCACGTCTTTTTGGATCGCTATTTCACAGAGTTAACTTATCTTTGAGTCTTTAAATTTAGGAACAATGCATCCTGTTATGAAAAAAATACAGATGGTCGACCTGATGACGCAGTATGAGAAAATCAAGCCTGCTGTTGATACGGCTATACAAAATGTGATATCCAATGCGCTGTTTATAAATGGTCCGGATGTAGCTGCATTCCAGTCTGAGTTGGAAACGTACCTTGGAGTGAAACACGTAATTCCATGCGCGAACGGAACAGATGCTTTACAAATTGCGTTGATGGCGCTTGGATTGAAACCAGGCGATGAGGTAATCACCCCATCCTTTACGTATATAGCGACTACAGAGGTGATGGCCTTATTGGGATTAAAGCCAGTATTCGTCGAGGTGGACAAGGATACTTTTTGCATCGATCCTGAAAATATAAAGTCAGCGATTACATCAAAAACCAAAGCTATCGTACCAGTTCATTTGTATGGTCAAGCGGCAGACATAGATCGAATCTTGGCGATTGCTGATGAGTTTGGTTTAGCTGTTGTAGAGGATAATGCTCAAGCAATTGGTTGTGATTACCATCATCAGGATGGGCGTATTTCAAAGACAGGGACCATCGGAACGATTGGATGTACGTCTTTCTTTCCGTCAAAAAATCTTGGATGCTATGGTGATGGTGGCGCTATTTGCACAAATGATGATGAACTAGCCGCACAAATGCGCATGATTGCCAATCATGGTCAAAGCAAGCGCTATTTCCATGATGTGGTAGGTTGCAACTCGCGTTTGGATACAATTCAGGCAGCGGTGTTGAGAATTAAACTTCGTGAACTGGATAATTACATTTCAGCTCGCCGAAAAGCAGCCGATTATTATGATCAATATTTTGCTTCTTTTTCTCAAATTCAAACGCCTGTCCGAAACTCCAATTCAAAACATGTGTTCCATCAGTACACTTTGCAATTGGAGGGCATTGATCGCAATGAAATGAGTGCGTATTTGGCGGAAAAAGATATACCCACAATGATCTATTATCCGGTACCAGCGCATCGTCAAAAAATGTTCAGTGCGTTTGGAAGTGAAAATACAAACTTACCTGTAACGGATTGGCTTACCGAGCGTGTGCTTTCTTTGCCAATCCATACTGAATTACAAGATGAACAACTTGAATATATTTGCTCGGCAATTAAGGAGTTTATAATTAGTTGTTAGTTGAAAGTCTAAAGTTGAAAGTTTCAAGAATATAGTTCTTTCTACTTCTCACTTTTAGAACATAACTTAGTAATATGGCAAGTTTTAATAGTTTTGAAGAAATAAATGCTTGGAAAAAAGGGCATTCTTTGGTCTTGGAGATTTATAAGCTTACCAACTCGTCAAAAGAATTGAGAAATGATTTCGGGCTAAGGGATCAGTTGAGAAGAGCTGCGGCTTCAATAACTTCGAATATTGCAGAAGGACATGAACGTAACTCGAAAAAGGATTTCGCAAGATTTCTTAATATGGCCAAAGGATCAGCTGCAGAGCTAAGGAATCAAATCTTAATTGCGCGCGATCTGAATTATATTTCTGAACAGGAACACAAGAAATTGCATTCCGAGCTTATCGAAATTGGAAGTATGCTATCTGGTTTGAGAAAATATTTATTAAACGCATAATGAAGTAAGGAGTAGAAGAAAGAACTTTTAACTTTAGACTTTCAACTCTCAACTTCGAACTTACATTTATATGAAAAAGATTGCAGTAGTTGGTACAGGATACGTAGGCCTAGTTACAGGAACCTGTTTTTCAGAAACAGGAAATCAAGTTGTCTGTATTGATATCGATGCTAAAAAGGTAGAGAGAATGCGGAATGGCGAAATTCCGATTTACGAGCCTCATCTAGACGTTTTGTTCGAGCGAAACATCAAAGCCGGAAGACTATCTTTTACAACTGATCTGGAAAGTGGAATAAAGGAAGCTGAAATCATTTTCCTTGCGTTGCCTACACCACCGGGAGAAGATGGTTCTGCTGATTTGTCATATATTCTTGGAGTTGCCGACCAACTTGGTAAAATACTGGAAGATTATAAAGTCATCGTCGATAAAAGTACGGTTCCTGTGGGTACTGCTGATTTAGTTCACGAGGCAATCGCAAAAAATACTCAGGTGGATTTTGATGTGGTTTCTAACCCGGAATTTTTGCGTGAAGGATTTGCTGTGGATGACTTCATGAAGCCTGATCGCGTGGTGATCGGTTCTTCTTCTGCTAAAGCGAATAAGATCATGGAGCAGTTATACAAGCCTTTTGTGCGTCAAGGGAACCCTATTATTTTCATGGATGAGAAATCAGCGGAATTGACGAAATATGCGGCCAATTCTTTCCTCGCTACAAAAATTACATTCATGAATGAGATCGCTAACTTTTGTGAGCGTGTTGGTGCGGACGTGGACAAAGTAAGAATAGGTATCGGATCAGATGATCGCATTGGCAAACGATTCCTTTTTCCCGGAATTGGCTACGGTGGATCATGCTTTCCCAAGGATGTGCAAGCATTAGTGAAGTCAGGTAATGAGGCGGGTTTTTCGTTTGAGATCCTGAAAGCGGTAATGGCTGTAAATGAAACACAGAAAACGGTTCTTATTCCTAAGATAGCGAATTACTTCAGAGGGAATTTGTCTGGTAAAAACATTGCACTTTGGGGATTGGCTTTTAAACCTGATACGGACGATATTCGCGAAGCTCCTGCCTTGTATATCATTGACGAGTTATTGAAAGCTGGTGCTACGGTTACTGCATTCGATCCTGAAGCTATGACAAACGTAAAAGCGCTTCTTGGTGATAAGATTGCGTATTCAGAAAATGAATATGATGCGCTTCGTGGAGCGGATGCGCTTGTCATTTGTACAGAGTGGGGTATTTTTAGAAACCCTGATTTTGATAAAATGGCCACTCGCCTGAAAGATAAAGTAGTATTTGATGGAAGAAATTTATTTGATCTCGCTGAAATGAATGAAAGAGGTTTCTATTATAGTTCCATTGGTAGATCATCAGTTAATGTACCGGTAAGTTAATTGAAATGGCAGAAAGAAAACGCATACTTATCACCGGAGCTGCTGGATTTTTAGGGTCTCATTTATGTGATCGATTTATCCGCGATGGATATAATGTGATCGCGATGGACAATTTGATCACAGGTCGTTTGAAAAATATCGAACATTTGTTCCACCTTGAACAGTTTGAATTCTATAATCACGACGTTTCCAAATTCATTCATGTTCCGGGACAATTGGATTATATCCTTCATTTTGCTTCTCCTGCAAGTCCGATCGATTACCTTAAAATTCCAATTCAGACCTTGAAAGTAGGATCCTTAGGAGTGCATAACTGTCTTGGATTGGCTAAAGCAAAAGGTGCACGCGTATTGATTGCTTCGACATCTGAAGTGTACGGTGATCCGAATGTGCATCCTCAGAATGAAGATTATTGGGGTAATGTGAATCCCGTTGGACCGCGAGGTGTGTATGATGAAGCGAAGCGTTTTCAGGAAGCTATAACCATGGCGTATCATAACTTCCATGGGGTTGAAACACGTATCGTTCGCATTTTCAATACGTATGGACCGAGAATGCGCCTTAATGATGGACGTGTGCTACCTGCATTTATTGGCCAGGCGCTGCGCGGAGAAGATTTGACAGTATTTGGAGATGGTTCTCAAACGCGTTCGTTTTGTTACGTGGATGACTTAATCGAAGGAATCGTGCGCCTATTACACAGCGATTATGCTTATCCGGTAAACGTTGGAAATCCGGATGAAATAACGATTGCCGATTTCGCTGAAGAGATAATCAAATTGACTGGAACAGATCAGAAAGTGGTTTACAAAGAACTTCCGGTGGATGATCCAAAACAACGACGTCCTGACATTGCGCGTGCAAAGGAATTACTTAAATGGGAACCAAAAGTTCATCGTTCAGAAGGACTTAAAATTACCTATGAGTACTTCAGAAGTCTTTCTCTGGAAGAACTCATGCAGACAGATCACTATAATTTTGACAAATACATTATTCGCTGATGGACTTTTTCGCTCACGAAACGGCAGTCATTGATGACGGATGTTCCATTGGCAAAGGAACCAAGATTTGGCACTTTTCACACATCATGCCTAATTGTGAGATTGGAGAAAGATGCAATATCGGTCAAAACGTCGTTGTTTCTCCAGGCGTAAAGTTGGGGAATAATGTAAAAGTTCAGAATAACGTTTCCATTTACACTGGCGTCAATTGCGAAGACGATGTTTTTCTCGGTCCTTCGATGGTGTTTACGAATGTGATCAATCCGAGAAGTGCCGTCAACCGAAGGGATCAGTATGCTGAAACCAATGTTGGAAAAGGAGCAAGTATTGGCGCTAATGCTACCATTGTTTGCGGACATGATATTGGAGCATTTGCCTTTATTGGTGCAGGTTCAGTGGTGACTAAAACCGTCCCTGATTTTGCGTTGGTCGTTGGTAATCCGGCCAGACAGATCGGTTGGATGAGTGAATATGGTCATCGTCTAGAGTTTGATGTTGAGGGCAAAGCAGTTTGTCCTGAGAGTGGTCAGCATTATGTGTTGGAAGATAAATTAGTAAAAAGAATAAGTTAATATGACGATCAGAAACGATCAAAAGGTTCGCTTTGCTGTAGTTGGTGCCGGCCATATTGGCAAGCGTCACGCAGAGATGATCCGCAGAGATGAGGAAGGTGAATTGGTGGCCATGGTAGACGTGCGTTCAAAAGAAGAATGTGATGCTGTGGATTTCAATGTGCCCTTTTTCAAAACCGTTGATGAGTTGCTTGCATCCGGAATCGAATTCGATGTGGTAAATGTTTGCACGCCAAATGGTTTCCATGCTTCTCAGAGTTTAGCTGCACTTGAAGCTAAAAAACATGTGGTTTGTGAAAAGCCCATGGGTTTAACTAAGGATAGCTGCGAGAAAATGATCTTCAAAGCATTACAAGTATCGCGACAAGTATTCTGTGTGATGCAAAACCGCTACTCGCCGCCATCGCAATGGATCAAAGAAGTAGTAGAGTCAGGAACATTGGGAGAAATCTACATGGTTCAGCTGAATTGCTATTGGAACCGAGATGATCGCTATTACAAAAAGGGTGGTTGGAAAGGAACGAAAGACCTTGATGGGGGGACCTTGTTTACGCAATTCTCACACTTCATTGATATCATGTACTGGTTGTTCGGTGATATTGATAACATTCAGGGAAAATTTGCTGATTTTACACATCAGGAATCTACCGATTTTGAAGATTCAGGTTTTGTGAGTTTCGACTTCGTTAACGGAGGAATGGGTAGTATTAACTACTCAACTGCGGTTGCAAATCAGAATCTCGAAAGTTCTATTGCGATCATCGGTGCTAACGGAAGTGTGAAGATCGGTGGACAATACATGAACGAAGTGGAGGTGTGCAATATCAAAGATTACGTGATGCCGGAATTGGCTCCTACGAATCCCGGAAACGATTATGGTGCCTACAAAGGTTCGGCGGCAAACCATAATTATGTGATTAAAAACGTGATTGACACCTTGAAAGGAAGAACCTCTGCCACCACGAATGCCTTGGAAGGACTAAAGGTCGTAGAAATTATTGAACGTATTTACAAAGTAAGAAATGAGCAACTCGATCTACACTAAATTAATTCAAAAAGAAGCCAAACTGGCGGTAATCGGACTTGGATATGTCGGTCTGCCGATCGCTTTGGAATTTGCACGAAATATAAAAGTGGTTGGATTTGACATCAATCAGGAACGAATTGACCTGATGAAGCAAAACATCGATCCAAGCAATGAATTGGAAGCAAAGGATTTTGAAGGATGTGATATCCATTTTTCGGCAGATATAAATGATTTAAAGGATGTACAGTTTTTCATCGTGGCCGTTCCTACGCCGATCGATGATGCGAACCTTCCGAATTTGCGTCCTTTGCTTGGTGCAAGTTCTACGGTCGGAAAGGTGTTGAAGAAAGGGGATTATGTTGTTTTTGAATCCACGGTTTATCCTGGGTGTACAGAGGAGGATTGTATTCCTGTATTGGAAGCAGAGTCTGGTTTGAAATTCAAAGAAGATTTCAAAGTGGGTTATTCACCGGAGCGAATTAACCCGGGTGATAAAGAGCATACACTTCAGAATGTTATCAAAGTGGTTTCCGGATGTTGTGAGACGTCTCTTGACGAAATTGCAAAAGTCTATGAACTGGTTGTTGCAGCAGGTGTGCATCGTGCGTCATCCATAAAAGTGGCAGAGGCTGCAAAGATCATCGAAAATACACAAAGAGATGTAAACATTGCATTGATCAACGAGTTGTCTATCATTTTCAATAAACTAAAGATCAATACGTTTGACGTGCTGGAAGCAGCTGGTACGAAATGGAATTTCCTGAAGTTTTCTCCCGGTTTGGTCGGCGGACACTGCATAGGAGTCGATCCGTATTATCTGACACATAAAGCGCAACAGGCAGGCTATCATTCAAAGGTGATTACCAGTGGTCGTTATGTAAATGATTCCATGGGATTCTATATCGGTAAGCAAACTGTCAAGAAGATCATCGCGCAAGGCAAACACATTCAGGATGCCAAAGTACTCGTAATGGGCGCAACATTTAAAGAAGATGTGAGCGATATCCGAAATTCCAAAGTGATCGACGTTGTGAATGAACTCACTTCATTTCAAGTGCATGTTGATCTTATCGATCCGCACGCCTCTTCCGAAGAAATGAAACATGAATATGGCGTTGGTCTTGCACCGAACCATGCGAATGACTACGATGCGATAATTGTGGCAGTGAATCACAGGGAATACAAAGGACTGACAGAATCAGACTTCAAAGCAATGTTGAAAGATGGTAAAGGTGTTTTTGTTGATGTGAAAGGTATATTCAAAGGAAAGATCAACGAATTGGAATACTGGTCTTTGTAATTGTTAGCTTAAAAAGTGAAAAAAATGGAATTCGAAAAGAGTATATTGGTTACTGGGGGAGCAGGTTTTATAGGATCGCATGTTGTGCGTTTGTTCGTTCGAAAATATCCACAATACAGAATTGTCAATTTTGATAAGCTCACCTACGCAGGTAATCTGGAGAACTTGAAGGATGTAGACACTGCAGTTAACTATGCTTTTTTCAAAGGAGATGTTGTGTCCGCTGATGATGTGAAAGAGACATTCGATCAATATGGTATTACAGATGTCATCCATTTAGCTGCCGAGTCTCATGTAGATCGCTCGATCGAAGGTCCCATGGATTTTGTTATGACAAATGTGGTTGGCACGGTAAATCTTTTGCAACAGGCGAAGTCGAGTTGGAAAGAAGAAAAGGGGCATGTGTTTCATCATGTTTCGACGGATGAGGTATACGGAAGTCTAGCTGAGGAAGGATTTTTCACCGAGCAAACATCATACGATCCGAGAAGTCCTTATTCTGCATCGAAAGCTTCCTCAGATCACTTTGTTTCAGCCTATCACCATACCTATGGCTTGCCGGTGAAGATGTCTAATTGTTCTAATAATTATGGCAGTCATCATTTTCCGGAGAAGCTCATTCCACTGATGATCCATAATATCGTTCAGAAAAAACCATTACCTGTTTACGGGAAAGGTGAGAATGTGCGTGACTGGCTTTGGGTTGAAGATCATGCCAGGGCAATCGATGTAATATTTCACAACGGAAAAGTTGGTGAATCCTATAATGTGGGAGGATTAAATGAGTGGACTAATATTGACTTGGTTCGGTATTTATGTCGACTCATGGATCGGAAATTAAATAGAGCAGAAGGGGAATCTGAAGCACTTATCACTTATGTTACCGACCGCAAAGGGCACGATCTACGTTATGCGATCGATGCTACTAAACTCGAGAATGAGTTAAAATGGAAACCGTCAATTTCGTTTGAAGAGGGTCTGGAGCGCACCGTCGACTGGTATTTAGCAAACAATGAATGGGTAGAGAAGGTTACGAGTGGTGTATACCGTTCATATTACTTACAGATGTACGAAAATAGATAAATGGGCTTGTTAGGCAATCTATTCAAAAAAAAACTCGATCCCTATGAGTTGGCAGATCTAAGGGTAGATATTCACAGCCATCTGATTCCGGGTATTGATGACGGATCGCGCACGATGGATGAGTCGATTGCCATGCTGACCAAATTTCAAAGCCTGGGTTATCAAAAAGTTATTACTACACCGCACATTATGAGCGAGGTGTATCCAAATAATTCGGAGCGCATTCGTGAAGGATTGGATAAATTGCGCGAAAATGCATCTATAGTGGGTTTAAGTATTGATATTGATGCAGCTGCCGAATACTACTTTGATGAAACACTTGAGTTCAGAGTCAAGGAGAAGAATTTCTTGACTTTCGGAGACGGTTACGTGTTGATCGAATTTGCTTTCCATAATGCTCCAATGTTCGAAAACAAGATCTTCTTTGATATGCAAATGGCTGGTTATAAGCCAGTACTGGCACACTTTGAACGTTACATGTATTATCTGGGCTCTTTGGAAAGAGCAGTTGCCTTCAGAGAAAAAGGTGTAAGTATCCAGATGAACCTTAATTCACTAACCGGACATTATGGTATCGAAGTAAAAAAACAAGCAGAGCGCCTAATCGATGCTCAACTTCTAGATTTTGTCGGAACGGATTGCCATCGGATGGATCATCTGATGCTTTTGGAATCGAATCTATCCAATCCTTATTTTCACAAGTTGAAAGATCTGGAGTTGAAGAACAGAACACTTTAAAGTCTTCCTCCAACAATATCTTCAACAACCTCTGGATTCAGCAAGGTGGTTATATCCCCGAAATTTGAAAAATCTCCTTCAGCGATCTTGCGCAAAATACGACGCATGATCTTTCCGGAACGTGTTTTAGGAAGTCCGGAAACAAATTGCATTTTGTCCAGTTTCGCAATGGGTCCTATGTGATCCGAGATGTGTTGGTTAATCTCTTTTCGAAGTTGATCTTCGTTTTGCTGAATGGCAACTTCTTTAAGAATTATAAAGCCGTAAAGTGCATTGCCTTTGATGTCATGGGGAAAACCTACTATTGCTGATTCGGCTACGGCCGGATGTTCGTTGATTGCATCTTCGATGGGTGCAGTTCCAAGATTGTGACCTGAAACGATTACGATATCATCCACCCTGCCTGTAATTCGGTAATATCCCGTTTCATCACGAAGTGCGCCGTCACCGGTAAAATAATACCCCGGATAGATGCTAAAATAAGTGTCCTTGTAACGTTGATGGTCTCCCCATATGGTTCTGGCAATAGATGGCCATGGAAATTGAATGCACAAATTACCTGCTACACCATTTCCTTCAATTGGCTTGGATTGTTCGTCCATCAACACCGGTTGTGCCCCCGGAAGAGGTAATGTGGCATAAGTTGGTTTTGTGACGGTGACATTTGGAATCGGGGAAATAAGAATCCCTCCGGTTTCTGTTTGCCACCAGGTATCCACGATCGGACATTTTCCTTTACCGATATGTGTGTCATACCAGTGCCATGCTTCTTCATTGATGGGTTCACCAACAGAACCAAGAATTTTAAGCGAAGAAAGATCATGCTTGTTTACCCATTCAATGCTTTCTTTGGCAAGCGAGCGAATGGCTGTAGGAGCGGTGTAAAGATGCGTGATTTTGTGCTTGTCAATGACTTCCCAAAATCTTCCGAAATCAGGGTGAGAGGGAATCCCCTCAAACATGACAGTTGTTGCTCCGTTCAAAAGAGCCCCGTAAAGTAGGTAGGAATGTCCAGTGATCCAGCCGATATCGGCGGTACACCAGAATATGTCCTCTTCCTGGGATTGAAAGACATTTTTAAAAGTATACCCGGTGTAAACCATATAACCACCTGTCGTATGAACCATGCCTTTTGGTTTGCCGGTAGATCCTGAAGTGTACAAAATAAATAACGGATCTTCTGCATCCATTACCTCAGGCTCAAACAAAGAGCTGGCTGATTCCATTAAGGCCGATGTCTCGAAATCAAATCCCTCTTTCATTTGGATAGTGTCGCCTGTTCTTCTGAATACCAAGGTTTTCATAACGGATGGACAGTTCACCAATGCATCATCCACGATCTTTTTCAATTCTATGGATTTATTTCCCCTGTATCCTCCATCTGAAGTTATGACAAGTTTACACTCAGAATCCTGAATTCTCGCAGCCACAGCAGAAGCTGAAAATCCCGCAAAAACAACCGAGTGGATCGCTCCGATTCGGGCGCATGCCAAAACAGAAACAGCGAGTTCAGGAATCATCGGCAGGTATATGCATATGCGGTCACCTTTCTGGATTCCCATTTGCTTCAACACATTTGAGAGCTTGTTTACACGTTCTGAAAGTTCATTATAGGTGATGTGTAGAGCTGATTGGTTTGGGTCATTAGGTTCAAAAAGTATGGCAGTTTTCTTCCCTCGGGTTTCCAAATGTCGGTCGATTGCGTTGCTGGTAATATTCAATTTTCCATTTTGAAACCATGTAAAACGTGCCTGTTTCATGTCGAACTCAAGAACTTGATCCCAGCGTTTTATCCAGTCATAATGTCTGGCGATTTCTTCCCAAAATTTTTCGGGTTGTTCAGTAGAAGTCCGGTAGTTTTTTAAATAGGCTTCTTGTGTTGAGATGGCGAATTCCATAGGGTCAAAATTGAATTCTAAAAATAATCATTCTAAAAATAGATGGGCAAACCATGAAGAATACCATTCCTAAGCATGAGTGTAGGAAAGGGAATTTTCAGATAGTTCAGTTGCTTCAACGTTTTCTTTAAAAAAGGTCTTTTTACGGGAATCTTACTGAAGTCAATATCCATGGAAAGTAGCCATTCGCGTTGAGCTTTATAAGTAACTCCATTTTCGTCAACATATGTTGATGCATCTCCTTTTAGTTTTTCATGAGCACTATAACCTACAGAAAAACACACCCATTTAGGAACTTTTGAATCCTTAAAGTATTGGAAAGGGCTAAAGCTTAGCCAATAGGTTTGACCATTGTAATCTTTGAATAATCGTTCCTCAAAAGTGGAGCCTAGAACTTCGGGTCTTACTTCTGCAAAAGCAGTTGGATGATAAGAAAATTTAGGAAGAATGCGCTGTTCTTTCCAGATTAATTCTTGTGAAACAAATAAGCTGGACCCAATAAGATTCGCCGACATATCATGCCATGAAAATCCCCAGTCGGAACTAAATCCGTCAAAAACCTCTAGTGTGGTTTGATAGCCTAATCCAATGCCACTGCCTATAAGTGCAGCATTTCTGTTGGAACACCCTGACCACTCAAGCATTCCACTGGTGAGTGAACTGATCTGATAGGCTGTGTAGGAGTGTCCGACTTTATCCATCTGCAGCCAGAGGTTTCCATCATTAAAATAATGAAAACTATTTTGATTCGATTTTTTGTACCATAGATTGTACAGAAGACCCATGCTTCCTGTCCATCCAGCTCCAATAATACTCGCGGTAATTGCTTTTTTCCCAGCACAATGGTTTTCTGTTTTATAATCATTCGATTGCCCAAAATAGTGCACTGACATCAACTGAAACAGAAAGCAAAGTGCGAGGAAATAGTTCATTCTGTTTCGAAGGTATAAAATCGGGAAGATAAATACCACTCAACTAAAAATAATATCCCTTCAATGACGTTCGATTGAATAAGTAGTATTTTCGCTTACTACTTCAATTATCTAAAAGTACTGTGCCATGAACAAAATCAGAAAGGACTGGAACGACATCAAAATCAACGACAGTTGGGCGATTTTCAAAATTATGTCCGAATTTGTGGAAGGTTATGAGCGAATGGCGAAGATTGGGCCTTGTATCAGTGTTTTTGGATCCGCTAGGACAAAACCGGACAATAAATTTTACAAAATTGGTGTAGAAATCTCTGAACTTCTTGCAGAAGCAGGTTATGGAGTGATTACAGGTGGAGGCCCTGGTATTATGGAGGCAGGGAATAAAGGTGCACAGCAAGGTGGAGGAAAGTCCGTTGGATTAAATATTGATCTCCCTTTTGAGCAAAATCACAATCCGTTCATCGATCCTGAACATAACCTTGAATTTGATTACTTCTTTGTTCGTAAAGTGATGTTCGTAAAATATGCTCAGGGGTTCGTTGTTCTGCCCGGTGGTTTTGGTACTATGGATGAGTTGTTTGAAGCACTCACATTAATTCAAACTAAAAAGATTAATCACCGACCGGTGGTCCTCATCGGAAAAGAATACTGGCAAGGCCTACTTGATTGGCTCAAATCAAGTATGTTGAACATGGAGCACAATATTTCATCGTATGACTTGAATTTATTCGAACTAGTTGATACTGCCCAGGAAGCATTTAATTATATCGACGAATTTTACAAGTCTCACTCGCTCTCACCAAACTTTTAATATTCGTTTACGCAACCGCGCTTAATTCCTATATTTGCCCTTATGAACTCAGAACATGGAATGGTTTAGGAAGATAAAAGTTTTTGTTTGGAGTAAACATTTTTTAAAACACTTTGGACTTGTCATAATCGTCTATTTGTTCATAGTGACGATTACCGTTTTCTATCTTGATTCTTATACCAATCACGGTCAGCGTATTGACGTGCCTAATTTGATCGGAAAGAATGTGAATAGTGTGAAAGGTCTGTTGGAGGACTTGGATTTACAATACGAAGTGCTTGATTCTATTTATGACCCTGGAAAACCTGAAGGCACCATTCTGGATCAGGACCCTGATCCTACATCCTTGTCATTGGTTCCTGTTAAAGACGGGCGAATTATACGTTTGCGTGTTTCAAAAAAATCGCGTTTGGTGGAAATGCCAAGTCTAGTCGATAAATCAGAAAGATTTGCTGAAAGTATTTTGGAAAACAGAGGATTGAAATGTCACATTGAATATCGACCAACTAATGAGGCGAATGGTGCTGTGCTTGAGCAGTTATACAAAGGTATAGCGATTAAAGAAGGAACGAAAGTACCGATCGGAGCAACGATCCTGTTAATAGTAGGACAAAATGATGCAGGAACCCCCGTCGAGATACCTGATCTATACGGGTTAACGTTGGCTGAAGCCCAGGAACTACTCATGCAGTCTGGTGAATTTACTTTTATCCCGGTTTGTGCGGATTGTATTACTTCTGAAGATTCGTTAGCTGCTCGCATTGAATCTCAGAGTCCGGAATATCTCGAAGGAATAACTATACCTTCTCGCTCTACAATTACTGTTTATGCAACCAAAGACTTCGGAGGTGTGCCTCAAGAGCCTTAATGTCATGCTTTTGTTTCGTATTTTAACAGCATTATTTGTAACTTTTTATAGTTTTTCTCTCTTTTCCCAGTTTGAAGAAACTGGTCCCTTGACTTTTAATTCGGATATTACCCTAAAGTCAGTTAAACATCAAGCTAAAGCAGTAATCACTTCTTTCGATAGTACCTTCATCTACTATCTAGATACCTTGAAATTACCATTTTTCGATGAATTTAGCAAGAATCATTTTCAAAAATATAGTAAAGATTATTCTGCTCCCTCTGTTACATCAGAGAAGAAGTATAGACTTTTAGATGATGTAACTCTACTTCCAGTTAACAAGGATTTGAGGTATACAGGGCAACCTACTTTCCGAAGGATATATGATATATCAACTTCTAAATTTTTAGATAAACCATTCACTTCTATTCCATTTAAGGTGGGTAATTTGTCGTCGTATCCGGTCGATTATATAACAACCGAACTTTACCCTCCTTACTTTATATATGATACTATCGGTGTGCTGGATGTGTCTGATACAGTTTGGATTATCGATCCCGAATATTATCAAGACTCAGCCACACAGTTTTTTATGACCATCAATGATCCAAATGCGTATTGGCTTGAAGAAAGGGCTTACCATAACTTCAGGTTTGCTATTGAGCCCCGTTCCTTGGGTGTCGTTACGTTCGACGGGTTGGATGAGAATGGCTTTCCGTATGCGATAGGTACAAATATTACTAACTGGGCAGATGTATTAACATCGAAGCCAATAGACCTTTCACTATATAACGAAGGAGACTCTATGTATTTCAGCTTTCTCTATCAATCAGAAGGGTTTGGTGATGTTCCTGAAGCATCTGACTCCCTTGTACTTGAGTTTTATGCCAAAGATCTTGATCAATGGAAGCGTGTATGGAGCTGTTCCGGCGAGCCTGGAGGGAAATTTAAAACAGCACATTTGAGATTGGATGAGGAGGAATATTTTAAAAAAGGTTTTCAATTCCGTTTCCGAAATTATGGTGGATTGTCAGGTAGTTTAGATCATTTTCATCTAGATTATGTTCATCTTAGAACGCTTTCAGGCTATCAGGATACGCTGTTCAAGGATTTTGCTTTTTCTTACCCCTTGGGGAGTCTCATTAAAAAATATACTTCCGTTCCTTGGGAGCATTTTAAGAATAATCCATCAGGTAAAATGAATGATCAAACTAAAATTACCTTGCATAATGGAAGTAACTTGACTGAGAATAATCAAAATGGATCTATAAAAGTGTTCTATGAAGGAAATGAACAAGGTACGTTCATACTAAATGCCCAAACACTTTCGGGAGGAAATATTAATTACGGACCTCGAACTACTTATAACTCTTTACATGACCTTTCAGGAGGATATGTTTTTGATATCTCTAAAATAGGCCCACAGCAGTACTTTGATCTTCTTGCTACCGCCTCTGCACAATTTCCAAATCTTGCTCAAAATGATTCAACTTCCGGTACCCAGTTCTTTTCCAACTTTTATAGTTATGATGATGGTACGGCAGAAGCTGCATATGGACCAACGGGTGCACAAGCACGTCTTGCTATTAAATACGAGGCGTACGAAGCAGATTCCTTAATTGGATTAAGGATTCACTTTGTACCTTCTGTGAACGACGTTTCGGGCAATCTTTTTCTTATCTCTGTTTGGGATGATAATGGCGGTAAACCAGGAAATATTTTGTACGAAGATGATCTTTTCTTTCCGCGTTCACCACAATACGCTAATTTCAGAAACGGATTTAAAGATTATTATTTCAAAGACACCAGAAAGGTGCCGGTAGGAGAGACGTTTTATGTAGGTTGGAGGCAACTGGATTCAGAGCGGTTAAATGTAGGGCTTGATCGCAATATTGACAATTCAGTAAATACATTTTACAGTGTGAATAATGGTCAAACATGGAATCAGTCCTCTATCTTAGGTTCAGTCATGATTCACCCGATCTATTCGACAGAACTTGACATGCAGCTTGGATTTGATCATAAAGAGAAAAGAAATTTTGTAACTGTTTTTCCTAATCCTTCTGAAGGTACTATGACGATCGATATGCCTTCGGATCAATTTACTGACGCTATGATTTTCTCGCTCTCTGGCTCAAGATTGATGTCTATTAATGAAAGAACGTTTTCAGTTGCTGGTCTTGCTCCTGGTATGTATTTACTCAAGATCAATGGCGTTGACCAATTGGTCCGTATCTATAGATAAAGATGAATCAGTTTTCTGAAGAACCGGAAACGGAAGAAGAAGATCTCTTTGAACATTATAGGTTCAAGGCTGATCCTGGACAAGAAATGATTCGCATCGACAAGTTTTTGCTGGATAGATTGCCAAATACTTCGCGTAATAAAATTCAAATCGCAGCAAAAGGAGGTTGCATTTTGGTGAACGGTCAGAAAGTTAAGCAGAATTATAAGGTTAAGCCAGGGGATATTGTCTCTCTTATGTTGCCACATCCGGTGCGTGAACTGGAGTTGATTCCACAAAACATTCCATTGGATATCGTTTATGAGGATGATGTGTTGATAGTTGTAAATAAACCGGCTAATATGGTAGTTCATCCCGGCTATGGTAACTACACAGGAACATTAGTGAATGCGCTCGTCTATCATTTTGATAAATTACCGCATCGATTGCAGGATTATTATGGTCGACCAGGGCTAGTACATCGTATTGATAAGCATACAACAGGATTGATCGTCATTGCCAAGACTGAAGAAGCATTAACACATTTAGCGAAACAATTTTATGATCGATCAACCGAGCGCCGTTATCAGGCGCTTGTATGGGGAGATGTAGTGGCGGATGGAACAGTTGTGGGTAAACTCGGAAGGTCGGTATCTAACCGGAAAATTATGACTGTTTTTGAAGATGGATCTCTTGGGAAACATGCCGTTACGCATTACAAGGTTTTGAAACGTTTTGGGTTGGTTACACTTGTAGAGTGTAGATTGGAAACAGGGAGAACGCATCAAATACGAGTTCACATGAAACACATTGGGCATCCGCTTTATAATGATCTCGAATATGGAGGAAATAAAATTGTTAAAGGCACTAAATCGACTTCATATCAGAAATTTATTTACAATACGTTCGAATTAATTCCCGGTCAGGCTCTACATGCAAAAACACTCGGATTTGTTCATCCTATTACGAATAAATGGATGCAGTTTGATTCTGAATTGCCTAATGGTTTTAAGTTGTTATTGGGTAAATGGCAAAGTTATACATCGTTGTCGTGGTTGGCTTTAACTTTTTTTTACTTACGTCATATTTTTTAGACTAAATAACTATCTTTATGGCCTTGATTAAGAAATTCAGGATCTGAATATCTTATTTAGTTGAATTAATTGATTTGAATAAAATGAACTATCGATTACTCTTACCACTTTTCTTGGTGGTCTTTTCACAGTCTTCTCTCTCTCAGAGTAAGTATATCACTGAGGCCGAAACCTACTTTATAAGTGAAAAGTACTGTGAAGGTGCGGAAAAATGTGCGCTTGCATATACTAAGCTTTCTAGCAAAGGAGGTCAAGCCAAGAGTCAAAAGGGTGACATGGCTTATAAAACGGCTGAATGTTATCGATTCACGGATCGTTTTAAAGAGGCGAACGAGTGGTATGAAAGAGCCCTTCTTCTTGATTATCAACAGATAAAACCAGAGGTTTTTTACAGCAATGGTGAAATGCTTCGAATGATGGGAGAATTTGAAAAAGCACAAAAGAATTATGAAGAATATCAAAAACTAGTTCCATCAGATAAGAAAGCTCAGGTTGGTATTCAGTCATGTAGGGATAGTAAGTCTTTCTTGGCAAATAAAACGCGTCATGTTGTGGTAAACCAATCTGCAATTAACAAGTCGGAGTTTGATTTAGCACCTACTTTCGGAGATAGTAAAGAAACTCAGTTGTATTTTGGTTCGAGCCGTTCGGGAAGTACTGGGAATTCAACAGATCCGATCTCTTGTCAGAATTATATGGATATATGGGTTTCAGATTTAGACAAAAAAGGTAACTGGGGCGAGCCGAGATTAGCGGATTTGTCAGGTAAAA
The DNA here is from genome assembly GCA_044340465.1 of Crocinitomicaceae bacterium. GTDB lineage: Bacteria > Bacteroidota > Bacteroidia > Flavobacteriales_D > Crocinitomicaceae > M0103. Next base: position 19,069 of record JBIITO010000031.1, read on the forward strand.
TAAACACAGAAGATCACGAAGGTACAGTTTGTTTTGATGGGCGTGGAAAGGTCATATTTTTTACTCGATGCCCCAATATAAAGAAGCAAAATCTGGGTTGTGACATTTGGATGGCAACAGCCGAAGGCAAGGGTGAGTGGGGAGAGCCTCAAAAACTAAATCTCAAAAACGGAATAGATTCCATAACGGTTGGACATCCGTGTGTTACTGATGATGGAAAATACCTGATTTTTGTGTCAGACCTCCCTGGAGGTTATGGTGGGCGCGATTTGTGGTACTCGATATTTGATAAAAAAAATAATGCTTGGTCGGCGCCAAAAAATTTGGGACCAGAGGTGAACACTTCGGGTAATGAGCTCTTCCCGACCTTGTCCAAGGACGGAAATCTGTATTTCGCTTCAGATGGTCTTCCTGGATTAGGGGGGTTAGATATGTTTAAAGCGTCTAAAGGAACTGGCGAAATGAAATGGGAGAATCCTCGCAATCTAGGTTATCCACTTAATTCTGAAAATAACGATTATTCTCTTTATGAAGTTTCACCGAAGAGAGGATATTTTACATCGGAAAGAAAGGATCCAAATGGTAAGTATAATCCTGATATTTACATGTATGAGATTCCACCTAATATCTATGATCTAAAAGTTATTGTTAGTGAGCTTGGTAATAAATCCATCAAGATTGAAGGTGTCGACGTTACTGTTAATTCCTCGGACGGTTCAACTTGGACTGGTAAAACAGATGAATCTGGAGCAATTTTTTGGGATAAAAAACCTACTGCTGAACGTTTTATTAATGAAGAATTATCCTACAACATCACTATCTCAAAGGATGGTTATCACGAAGATAAAAAGGGATCTAAATTTTCCACAGTAGGGGTTAATTATGATCAGAGTTTTATAATTGAAATGTCCTTACTTCCTAAAAAGCCCATTCGTCTGCCTGAAGTTCGTTATCCATTAGACCAGTGGACCTTGCTTTCCAACGAAACCATAAATTCTCCAGATTCACTTCTGTTCGTCTATAATTTATTACAGGAATATCCTGGGATGGTATTGGAGTTAAGTTCTCATACTGACTCCCGTGGTAAAAATGACGCTAATCAACGCCTTTCCGAAAACAGAGCTCGTGCTTGCTATAAATATTTGGTTGAACAGAAAGGAATCGATCCCAGAAGAATTAAACC
>JBIITO010000032.1:0-20126 GCA_044340465.1 Crocinitomicaceae bacterium
CTCAAGATTTATGAAACGGCCGTAGGTGACCATCAGGGTGACGTAAAAATGATTCTACCAAGAAACGGAAAAACTCGCATGCAGGGACTCAGCCACGTAAAACACGAAAGTATTACCGAATGGAACGAAGGGGATGAATATGCTGTTCCAGTCAACACGCTGGACAATCTGCTTAACGGAGAACCCATTCAGGGAATAAAGATCGACGTGGAGAATTTCGAATATTTTGCGTTGAAAGGAGGAAAACGTATTCTGGAGAGCCACAAACCAGTGATTTATGCGGAACTTTGGGACAACGATAACCGAACGCTTTGCCTCGATCTTCTTTCGGGATTCGACTATCGTGCTTTTGTAATCGAAAACGACACGCTGACTCCTTTTCAAAAAGAGAAACACCAACAGCAGAATTTCATTTTTATTGCGAACTGAACACGCTGAAAGCTTCCACGGAACATGCAGAAAAAGTTCATTTCCAACCTCATCCTGATCGTCGTACTCAATTTACTTGTCAAACCACTGGCCATCTTCGGTATTGATGCCAGCGTTCAGAACAGAGTTGGTACTGAAGCATACGGATTGTATTTCTCATTGTTGAATCTGTCCTTTATCTTTAATATCGTTAGTGATCTGGGGATAAACAATTTTACCACACGAAATATTGCCCGCTATCCGAAAGTGATGCCTAAATATTTCGGTAAGATCCTAGGATTTAGAATGGTTTTATTTGTGTTCTATGTGATACTTACACTTTCTACAGGATTCATCGCCGGGTATCGTGGAGAATCTTTTTATTTTCTTACTGTCCTTATTCTAAACCAATTACTGGCTACGTTAATCGCCTATTTCAGAAGCCATTTTGGAGGATTGCATCTCTTTAAAACAGACGCCATTGTTTCCATACTCGACAGGTTATTGCTAATCCTATTGTGCGGAAGTGCATTCTTTGTGGAATCAACGCTGGGAGGCTTTAAGATAGAATGGTTTATTTGGCTGCAAACGATCTCCTATGCCATTACAATGCTCATCGCATTCGTACTTTTAGTTAGAGAGATCGGAATACCGAGACTTCAAATAAAGCGAACCGTTTCCTTTGCAATCCTTCGCCAAAGCTTGCCTTTTGCTACCCTGGTATTATTGATGATGCTCTACACACGAAGCGATTCTGTGCTGCTGGAACGCCTGCATCCGAAGGGCGCTTTTGAATCGGGCATCTACGCCAAAGGTTTTCGTCTATTAGATGCGTTCTATATGTTCGGGATGATCTTCGCGAACCTCCTTCTTCCTCTTTTTGCTCGATCACTCAAAGAACAACACGAAAAAGTACTTCCCTTGTTGAGCATGGCGTCCAGTCTACTTATCGGTGGATCTATTCTGATCGCATTTCTATGTCATTTTCATGCGGAGCAAATTCTGGGATGGATCTATCACAATGAGCTGCATCAATCGGCGGAACCTTTTCAACTGATCATGTGGGGTTTTATCGGGATGTCGACCAGCCTGATATTCGGGAGCTTACTTACAGCCAATGGTGAACTCAAACTACTCAATTACTTCTCCTTTTTTGGTGTGATCCTTAATCTCGGAATGAATGTGCTCCTCATCCCCAAATTAGGCGCAAAGGGCGCAGCAATCACATGCCTTCTGACACAAGGAATAATGGCTCTTGTACAAGTTTTACTATGTATGAAGCGATTTGGATACTCCATAACTCAATTGGGAATCCATAAATACCTGTTGTTCAGTACATGGATGTATGGTTTACATCTACTGCCCTTTCAGCCAGTGACATCGATACTTATCATGATTACAGGGGGAGCTGTCGGTCTGTTCCTTTTCAAACTGATCGACCTTCGTGCTGTGGTCAATATCTTCAAGGAAAATAGCTAATAGATAAATGAATAAAATAATTTTCTGGATTTAGAGTTATACGATTCAGAAAACTTCCGACATCGCCTGATTACAGCAGCCACTTCCACTGATTTTTACGTATTTTCGCATCGCTAAAAAAGAATAATGACCACAGAAACATCCGAATTAGAGAAAGAAAGACAAAACCTGCTCGTGTACATCTGGAAACGAAGAAAGATCCTGATGATCATATCGGGAGCGGCTGCCGTACTTTCACTGATCGTTTCACTTTTAATGACACCCATTTACCGTTCCACTGCGATCGTGTTTCCGGCTGCTACTAGTACTGTATCCTTTTCCGAACAACGTAATGCCAAAGCAGCGGCCATGGACTTCGGAGAAGAAGAACACGCTGAACAACTGGTTCAGATACTTTCTTCCTCCAGAATTCGCGATAAGATCGTTCAGGAATTCGACCTAATGAAGCATTATAAGATCGATCCGAATGATGATAATAAGTATTATAAACTGGTTAAAAAGTACAACGACAATTTTCTGTTCGTACGTACTCGCTATGGATCGATCCAAATTGATGTATTGGATCGAGACCCAAAACTTGCGGCTGACATGGCAAACAAGATCGTGGATCTAATTGATACGGTGAAGAACCAAATGGTTGCAGAACGAACTTGGCCGGCGTTTGAGATCAACAAACGTAAAAAGGAACAGCTTGAAAAAGAGCGGGAAGACCTTGTTCATCGTATGGATACACTCAGTGCAATGGGAGTAATGTCACTCGACGGACGTACAGAATTGTTTCAAGCCTACGTAAGCGCGGGCGGTACAGAAAAAGAAGAGATTAAACGCATTATTGATGTGAACATCAAGTACGGTTCGACTTTTGATGCGCTTGATTTCTCGCTGAAAGAAAAAATCACACAGTTGGAATTGTTCAAAGTTTCTTATGAGCAGGCTGAATCGGATGCCTATGCGATCTTCAATCATAAGTTCGTTGTCGAAAAAGCCGTTGTTGCCGATAAAAAAGATAAGCCGAAACGGTTGATCATTATGCTGTTATCAACTATAGGTGCCTTTATCTTCGGACTCTTTACCTTACTGATCAAAGACCGTTTGAACGATCTCAAAAAGATCCACTAAATGACCTTTCTCCGCCAATACCGATGGGCACTCGGTGCAGCGGCCCTCTACCTGCTGTTTTCTGTGTGGTTCATCTGGCGTGATCAGGCATACTTGTGTCTATTCCCGTTGGGTTTGATGGGCATCTATTTTGCGATCTACGAAACCGAAAAAACCTTTTTAGCATTGGCTTTTTTTACGCCACTCTCTATTAACATCGAAGAATGGACGCAAAGCTTAGGTCTGTTCGTTCCAACAGAACCTTTCTTGCTGGGATTCATGATACTAGTGATCCTTCTGCAATTTCGTAAAGGATTCATCCCAAAGGAAGTATGGACGCATCCTATCTTTTTGAGCGTGATGGCCTTTCTTGCGTGGGCTCTAATCACTTCAATTACCAGCACTGATCAGGTTGTTTCAATAAAGTTCGTGCTATCGCGACTTTGGTTCTTCATTCCGATGCTTTTGTTAGGAACCTATATTTTTCAAAAAAAAGAAAACATAACGATCTTCTTTTGGCTATTTGGCACAGGAATGGTCATTGCCATGACCTATACTTTGTTTTTGCATGCCGGTTACCGTTTCGGTGAAAAGGAAAGTCACTGGGTGATGTGGCCTTTCTTCAAGGACCACACCATATACGGAGCTATAGTAGCCTTGGTCATACCATTACTTTTCGGTGTATTTCTTTCTAAAAAACACCAGCCATTGGTACAGGCTGTCGCGATCGGATTTATTTTCATTAGTTTGCTCGCCCTTTATTTTTCCTACACGCGGGCAGCCTGGTTGAGTATCCTTGCCGCACTTGGCGTTTGGGCACTGGTAAAGTTCAAGGTGAAAATGACCATCATCGCACCTGTTGTACTAATCTCCGGAACAATTCTGTTCTTTTCCTGGGACGCCATTCAGATGGAGCTCGAGCGCAACAAGTATGAACATACGACAGAAGAGTTTGGTGAACGTTTGCAATCGGCGACCAACATATCTTCAGATGCTTCGAATCTGGAGCGTATCAACCGCTGGAACTGTGCTATCGATATGTTTAAGGAACGACCATTGTTTGGTTTTGGACCGGGCACGTACGCCTTTGAATATGCGCGTTTTCAGCGACCGGAAAACCTAACGATTATTTCTACCAACTTCGGAGATCTGGGAAATGCTCACAGTGAGTACTTGGGACCATTAGCCGAAATGGGCTTGCCAGGAATGTTATTGACGCTTATGGTCGTAACAACCATTTTTTACAAAGCGATCACCCTTTACAACCAATGGCCTATAAAGGATAAAGAAATCAGAACACTTTTGATGGCAATCATCCTATCCCTCACTACTTATTTCGTGCACGGGATCCTCAATAATTTCCTTGATACTGACAAAGCCGCCGTTCCGATATGGGGTATGTGTGCAATGATAATTGCATTAGAGCAGAGATTGGTAAAAATGAATCAGCTCAACTAAAACACACCAAAATTAAGATCTGATACTGACCGAACCCTATTCACTTTTATTCCGGTTCGACATGGATAAGCACATGACCTATCTCTACATGTTCGGTGCGAAGGGCATCTTTTAATGAATGTGCGAGGTTATGTCCTTCACGGACACTGAGATCTCCATTAACGATCGCATGGAGGTCAATATGGAACTTCATTCCTACTTTTCGAATAAAACATTTTTCGGTACCGATTATCCCTTCTACGTTCAATGCGGTTTCACGAATGCGAAATTCTAGCTCCGAATACCGGTGTTCATCCATAATCTCTCCCAATGCAGGTCGAAAAATCAGATATGCGTTGTATAAAATAAAAACTGATGCAAATAAGGCCGCCCAATCATCCGCGGACTCATAGCCTTTACCAAAATAGAGCGCAATAGATATACCAACAAATGCAGAAACTGAAGTGACCGCATCACTGCGATGATGCCATGCATCAGCCTGCAACGAACTACTGTTTATTTCCTTACCTTTTTTCATAACATATCGATAGGAAAGCTCTTTCCAAACGATAATCACCCCAAGAACTATCAGTGTCCATGAGGCAGGGAGATCGTGAGGTCGGAGAATATTATAAATACTTTCGCTTGCTATAATTGTGGCAGAAATGATCAGAAAACCAACAACTATGAACGTAACTAAAGGTTCTGCCCTACCATGACCATAAGGATGATTCGCATCGGCAGGTTTATTGGCATAGCGAATACCAAACAGCACCAGAAACGAAGAAAACACATCCGCCGTGGATTCAATAGCATCTGCTATCAAAGCATATGAATTACCTAAAACTCCCGTTACACCTTTTACCAACGCAAGGATGACACTAAGGACAATTCCAATCAACACAGTTCGAATCGCAGTCTTTTCAGATGTCATAGAGTAAGCAGCGGCCTAAAAGAAACATGTTATTTGATTATTAATCAATTTCATTTTGCTCACGTGGAAGGTACAATCTTCAAACGAAATATCTATACTGTTTTCGAAAAATATTGCCACAATTTATCTTTCGGAACCTCAGCCTCGAAAGACATTGATTCTCTTGTGGTCGGATGGGTTAGTTCAAGTGATCTGGCATGTAAACAGATCGAACCATCTTCATTTGGTCGTTTCGCGCCATATTTCACGTCTCCTTTGATAACGCAGCCAATCGCTGCCATCTGACAGCGTATCTGGTGATGTCTGCCCGTTTCCAAAGTCACTTCCAACAACCAGTAACGATCAGAAGATGAAATTACCTGATAATACAGAATGGCTTTTTTTGAACCTGGAGTTTCAGATAAAGAAGCAAAGGACTTGTTTTGTTTCTCGTTCTTTTTGAGAAAATGAACGAGTGTTCCATCACTTTTATCCGGTTTATTCTCCACAATGGCCCAATAGATCTTGTTGGTTTCCTTTTCCCGAAATTGTTTATTAAGTCTTTCAAGCGCTTTACTCGTTCGAGCAAAAACTACTACTCCTGAGGTTGGGCGGTCCAAACGGTGCACTACACCACAAAAAACATTTCCGGGTTTCTGAAATTTTTCTTTGAGGTAATTCTTGATCTTATCCGGTAATGTTACATCACCTGTCTTATCCCCCTGAACTATATCTGAAGCTTTTTTGTTGATCACCAACAAATGGTTATCTTCATAAATAATATCAAGCCCCACTTTCTAACAATTAAGAATCAATATTGCTCTTTATCGTTCGGGAAATCACCTGACCGAACATCCTTAATGTAATTCTGGAAGGAGTTCATCATGTGCTCATAAAGATTATTGTATTTACGCAAGAAACGTGGACTAAACTCATTGTTAATTCCCAACATGTCATGAACGACCAGTACCTGACCGTCCACACCCGAACCCGCTCCAATACCGATAATCGGAATAGAAACAGCTGCTGCCACCTCTCTCGCCAATTCGGCAGGAATTTTCTCCAGTACAATCGCAAAACAACCTGCTTCCTCTAAGGCTTTTGCATCCTCTTTCAGTCTGATCGCTTCTTCTTCCTCTTTCGCGCGAACGACATAGGTGCCAAATTTATAAATCGATTGAGGTGTCAAACCCAAATGACCCATGACAGGAATTCCTGCTGTCAGAATTCGTTTGATCGATTCGATGATCTCAATTCCTCCCTCCAATTTAACTGCGTGTGCTCCGGATTCTTTCATAATTCGGATTGCACTCGAAAGAGCCTCCTTGGAATTTCCCTGATATGAACCAAAAGGAAGATCCACAACGATCAAGGCACGATTAACCGCTCTTACTACGGAAGATGCATGATAGATCATCTGATCCAGCGTAATTGGTAAAGTGGTTTCATGTCCGGCCATCACATTGGAGGCCGAATCACCAACCAAGATTACATCAATACCCGCTTCATCGATGATGCGAGCCATAGAAAAATCATATCCTGTTAACATTGAGATCTTCTCACCCGCCAACTTCATCTCCTGAAGTGTATGGGTAGTAACCCTCTTTACATTCTTGTGGACTGACATAAGAACAATTTAAGTTCAAAGGTAGAAAAGAATAGTTTGCTTTAGCAAAATCAGTTCCTTAACCCATTAGTTTTCCAATATGGAAGATGGCATCGCCCTTGTAAACTACAGGTGATTCGTTAACACATATAATGTATCCGGATAGAGAGGCATTCACTTTCTTTTCGTACTTCCCATAGGGATCTGTCACAATAGCAATTGTCTCCCCCTTTTTGACCTCTGTACCATTCTTAACTAGCGCCTGGAACATCCCGGAATTGGGTGAACGCATCCATTTACTTTCAGAGAGTATTAAAGGATCTCGGTCTTTTGAAATATCTATCTTGAACGAACGCATACCCAAATGAGCCAGAATTCGCTTTACTCCATTAATTCCCTCTTCAACAACCTGTTCATCTATACTGTTTGCCTTACCTCCTTCATACAAAAGCATATTCTTTCCACCAGCAACAATCGATTCCCTAATAGTTTTAGCAATATGTGAAGAATTTAGTATGAATGGTGGATTGAAAATACGTGCAAGTTCCAAGCTTTTAGCATCTTCCAGCACACACCTGATCTGAGGAAAATTACTTCGTTGCGCTGCACCGGTATGAAAATCGATAACAAGATCCACAATAGGTGCAATCTCCTTCATGAAATGATAAGCAAATTGAGAAGCCAATGATCCAGATTTGGAACCGGGAAAACTTCGATTGAGGTCTCTACCGTCAGGTAATTCTCTTTTCATGTTCAGAAAACCGAAAATATTGAATACGGGCAGACAAATGATCGTGCCGCATGAGGGTTCATTGAATTTCTTTCTAATAATACGTCGAATAATCTCTACTCCATTGAGCTCATCGCCATGCAAACCTGCCATTAAAAGAACGGTCGGTCCTTCAACTTTTGCTCGTCGAACGATCACAGGTACCTGTATAGGTGTTCGTGTATGTAACCTAGCTACATCCAAATTCAATTCTGCACCTTTACCTGGAGGAATCTCCTCTCCCAATATGACGAACCTCTTTGATGCCATATTAGCGATTTACGTTCTTTTCAATGTAGGCTATAATTCGCCCTGCGATATCTTCACCTGTTGTTTTCTCGATTCCTTCTAGTCCTGGAGATGAATTTACTTCCAATACCAAAGGTCCTCTCTCGGATTGAAGCATGTCTACGCCAGCCACACCCAAACCAACTGCTTTTGCGGCCAGTATAGCCGTGTATTTCTCCTCAACTGATAGCTCTATAATCTTTGAACTACCACCCCTATGCAGATTGGACCTGAATTCACCTGGCTTTCCCTGACGTTTCATTGCACCTACTACCTCTCCGTCTACCACAAAAGCGCGAATATCTGCCCCCTTCGCTTCTTTTACGAATTCCTGAACGATGACACGGGCACGCAGACCGTTAAATGCCTCAAGTACAGATTGTGCTGCATTTTGATTTTCTGCTAGCACTACACCCAATCCTTGTGTTCCTTCAAGAAGTTTAAGAACAACTGGTGCACCACCTGCAGATTCCACGACATGCTCAACGTTTTTAGAATAATTGGTGAAAACCGTCTTTGGCAATCCTATTCCTTCTTTCGACAATACTTGCAGACAGCGCAATTTGTCGCGTGAATGAACGATACCGCGTGAACTCACCGCCGAGAATACATTCATCATCTCGAACTGACGAACAACAGCGGTTCCGTAAAAAGTCACTGAGGCACCGATCCTGGGTATCACGGCATCAAATCCCGTAAGGTAATCTCCTCCATAATAGATGGATGGACCTTTCTGCTCGATCTCAATATTGCAGCGTAAATGATCGATTACATGAGCTTCATGACCACGTTCAGTGGCCGCTTCAACCAATCGTCTGGTCGAATAGAGACCTGAATTTCTTGATAAAACGCCTATTTTCATTCTTACTAGATTTTTTTTAGTGATACGTTGACCAATGATGGATCAACTATAAATCTTCTGTTCAACAATTTACGTCCCAACAGGATTGGATATTTCATCCCGTTGCGTTTGGTTAGAGAGAAATCCGTTCGTATCTTCCTGCCAAGTAAAAGAATCTTCAGTTTTACAAAGTAGCGCATCTGTTCATGACCTGTAGAACTCTTCACCTTTTTCTGCCCGAAATCTTCAAATCGAATAACTTGTCCAGTGTACGACGGATGGTCTTCATCCAGAAAAACCACTTCGAGAATTTCTTTGTCATTAACTCGTTTCACTTCACATTGTGTCACATGAATGCTGGATGTATAAGCTCCAGTATCCGTTTTGACATCCACATTCATTAAGCCAATGTCGGGGAAATCAGCTCGCTCTCTTCTACCAATGATCAACTTTTCACCTTTCATGTATGGTTAGCTTATAACTCCAGTTAAAACTATTAATTTTGAGCGATCGACACTCTTTTTTTACGAGAACCTTTGAATTTCAAAAAAATCTTTGAAAAAGTGCATGTTAGAAAATCTTTTTTTTGTAATATTGCACCCCGTTTGTTACGGTAGATTAGAAATTAAGCGTCATGGACATTATCAGAGAAATACAGAACGAATTAGTGGAAATCAAACAATTTCCAAAGTTCGGTGCAGGTGATACAATTACAGTATCTTACAAAATTAAGGAAGGTAACAAAGAGCGTATCCAGCAATTCCAGGGAGTTGTTTTACAGCGTCGTGGAAGTGGTGCAACAGAGACCTTTACTGTTCGAAAAATGTCGGGAAACGTAGGTGTAGAACGTATTTTCCCTATTGCTTCCCCATTCATCGATGAGATCGCGGTAAACAAAAAAGGATCTGTTCGTCGTGCACGTATTTTCTACTTCCGCGAAAGAACAGGAAAAGCAGCTCGTATCAAGGAGAAAAGAAGTTTCTCACACTAAGATATTCGAATCTTTTCGATTCAGGCCTTCTCATTGGGAAGGCCTTTTTTATTTTTGTTTGGTGGCAAAGAGAAAGAGAAAAAGATCCGCGCGCGTCAAAACGAAACCAGAAACGATTTATTTCAGAGGGATGCTCTTCCTTTTTGTCATTATTGCTGGTTTTGCCTTTTATCTATATGTTAGAAACAAAGTTAGAGAGGCACGATCCGAGATTGTAAAAGAGAAGATCGTGCGTTCCATACCCTTTGGATTTTCTTCTTTTGGCATCGATATTTCCCATCATCAAGGTGAAATAGATTGGGAAGAATTAATCAAAAATCAGGGATACGACACAGTCATTCATTTTGTTTATTGCAAGACAACCGAAGGAACTGATCATCTAGATACCAAATGGTACCATAACCGAAAATTTCTAAAAAAACTCGTAGTTCCCAACGGTGCCTATCATTTCTTCAGAAACAGCGACCCGTCGAAACAAGCGGAATTCTTTCTTAAACACTGGATCACACGTCCAGAGGACCTTCCTCCAATGCTCGATGTAGAATACGAATGTGCTGATAATCCTGATCTTATTAATGACATGCGATTATGGCTTAAAATAGTTGAGAAACGAACTGGATTGCGACCGATCATTTACACCTCCCTGCATCTTTATGAAACAAAATTCCAACATGACCTTCATGACTATAAGTTCTGGGTAGCCTCCTATTCGCGTAAACCTGAACAACTAGATACAGACGAACGTATTATTCACTGGCAGTATGCATGTGACGGTCGTTTGCCAGGAATAGACAAGCGAATTGACCTGAATGTATCAAAAATTTTGATCCAGCAATAATTAAAGCTTTTCAATCACAAAATCAGTTCTTCTATTTTTCGCCCGGTTGACATCAGAGGTATTCGGAACCTTGGGAACGGTTTCACCAAAACCCTTCGCGGTTAAACGACTTTCCGAGATTCCCTGAGAAACAAGATATTCCTTGACACCTTTAGCCCTACTTTCTGAAAGACTTAAATTCAACGCATCAACCCCCTGATCGTCTGTGTGACCTTGTATGGCGACATGAATACCTGAATTTTGTTGGAGAAAACGTGCAAATCCTTTCAAGATGAATTTGGATTTTTCGTTTAGTTCTGCTGAGTTAGTTAAATAAAGAATGTCATTTATCGTATAAGCCTCACCTACTTTCAAAGGTTTGACGGTAAGATTGTTGTTTTTGATGATCACTTCATCCTTTTTAATTTCCTCTTTAGCGATCAGTTTTGAATCGAACGCATGTCCCTCTTTCTGCACAGTGACCATTACATCCTGTTTCTTGTCCAGCTTTACAACTGCAGCATATTTACCGTCATTCCCGTTCACCTTCACTTTAGACACTTCGCCTGAACCTGCATAAGCAATTTCAATCGTGGCATCTTTTACCGGCGCACCTTTTTCGTCCTTCAACTCACCTTTCAGAATAGCAACCGGCTTTGGACGGGCTTCCTCATAAAGTTCGAAGGAATAAATATTCCAGTTTCCACCCACACGGGAAGAGTAATAAGCCAGTTTACCATCCGTTGAAACAAACAAACCGAGTTCATCTTCTTTGGAATTGATCGGATAACCAATATTCTTTGGTTGCAACCATTTTCCATTCTCTTCACGGATGTAGAAAATATCCAATCCGCCCACACCTTTTCTTTTATCTGTCGTTGATGAAACGAAATACAACGTTTCACTATCCTGATGCAGGAAAGGGCTTTTATCTTTTCCATCTGTATTCACCTCATCAAATGGTCGTGCCTGCCCCCACGTTCCATCTGCGTTGCGTTTCACCATAAAAATATCGTTATCCCTAGTGGTGGGCCTTGACGCCGTGTAAAAAAGTGTCTGACCATCAGAAGATAGAGTTGGTTGTGCCTCCCAGCCATCTGGTGTATTAATTCCAGCTCCCATGTTTTTGAGGGGCGTCCATTTGAAATCATTCCCACCTTCTCCTGATCGCTCATAGGTTGTTGTATATAGGTCACAATTCAAATAATCTCTACCATAAACTTGCTCCTTTTTGCAGGCACAAATAATCATTTCCTTGTTGTCCACGGAGAGCGCAGCAGATCCATAATTAGTAAATGTCCCATCATTAAATGGCGGTTTTAAGGGTTCTCCTTTATCAAAATCAGACTTCAAATCCGATCGTTGAGAAAAAGTAAATTCCTCCACCATTTTTGATACCAAGTCACCCAAATTAGCTCTATCTAGTTTACGGGTATAAAACATCAACTCGTTATCTGGTGAGATCATTGGAAAATACTCATCCTTTTCGGAACTTACATTTTTCACAATGGATGGTGCGAACGGAACAGCATTCAGAAGTAGATCTTGTTCGTCCTGTAACTCTTGCAAAATTTCTTTAACATCCGCGAGTTTCTTGTCGTAATCTGAAGGATACCTCGCATTATCTGCATTCTTAAAATCTTTAAAACCTTTAAACCACTTGATTGCTTCCGCTTTATCCTTCTGACTGTAATTGATCACACCCAGGTAATAAAAACAATCCGCATGGTAATCAGGACAAAACTCCAATGCCTTAGAAAACATTTCCTCGGATTTAATAAAACTCCGATCCCCCATCGCCGGATTGGGTTGCGACTCATAGTACTTCATTCCTGAATTGTAGGCATACAAGCCGTATTCGTAAAACGCCATTGCATTGTCGGAAGCAGCAGCAATTGCCGCGTTGTAATTATCAACAGCCGTCTTCGCATCGGGAGCGTTACTTCCGGCTTCAATAAGTTTTAACACTTTCTTGGAAGGAGGTAAACAGGATTCGTCTTCTTGTTGAGCAACGACTCGCATGATCGAGGACCAAAATAAAAAAAGTACAGCGACAAATTCTAATTTCATAGTTTTATTCAGTAAACCATCATGACAAATTTCATACCCAAAAGGCATAAACTCACAAGGGATTCAAAGTTACATGTTAAAGCGCCTGACTAAATGGATATTTTTGAACATAGATGATTTGAAAATCTCTTAATCATCAACATGAATTAACTTTATCTGAAGAATTCCATCTCATCCCAATTTGCCCCCTCAGAATAGTCAACCGATCTTCACCGGATCTTTCACTTTTTGCTCAAGAAGTGAAAGATCCAAAACCTCTTTCATATGCGCAACATAATAGAATGTCAATCCTTTAAGATAGGAGGCATTGATCTCATCCACGTCCTTTTTATTTTTATGACATAAAATAATCTCTTTGATACCAGCTCTTTTTGCTGCAAGAATCTTTTCTTTAATACCACCTACAGGAAGCACTTCACCGCGAAGGGTTATTTCACCAGTCATAGCAAGATTTTTCTTTACCCTTCGCTGCGTGAATAAGGATGCCAGTGAAGTAAGCATGGTAACACCTGCACTCGGTCCATCTTTCGGAGTTGCTCCTTCAGGAACGTGAACATGTACGTTATGTAAATCAAAAACTTCCTGATCCAGATGCAACCAACTGCTATGTGCTTTCAGAAATTCCAAGGCAATTACTGCCGACTCCTTCATCACATCTCCCAGGTTTCCCGTCAAGGTTAATTTACCTTTTCCTTTAGTGATTGATGATTCAATGAACAAGATATCTCCTCCTACGGAAGTCCATGCTAAACCTGTAACTACACCAGCCACTTCGTTGTTTTCATATCTGGTTCTTCCACGACCAGCACCAAGAAAAGTGAACAGATCTTCTTCCGTAATCTTCTCATTATATGATTCTTCCATAGCGATCTGTCGTGCCCTGTTACGCACCAGCTTCGCTACCATTTTATCCAATCCACGCACACCTGACTCATTGGTGTATTCTTCAATCAGTTTTTCGAGGACTTTCTTATCGATCGAAATATCCTTTTTCGTAATTCCGTGCTCTTCAATCTGTTTAGGTAATAGATGTCGTTTAGCGATCTCAATCTTTTCCTCGATAGTATAACCATTCACTTCGATGATCTCCATCCGATCACGCAGTGGACCTTGGATCGTAGAAAGATTATTTGCAGTGGCAATGAACATGACCCTGGAAAGATCGAATTCCGTTTCCACGTAATTATCGTAGAACGCACTATTTTGTTCTGGATCAAGGACTTCCAGCAAAGCAGACGAAGGGTCTCCGTGATTGCTATGACCAAGTTTATCGATCTCATCCAGCACAAAAACAGGATTGGCAATTTGCGCCTTTTTCAGGTTTTGAATCACACGACCAGGCATGGCACCAATATAGGTTTTACGGTGACCGCGGATCTCAGATTCATCATGTACGCCACCAAGTGACATCCGTACATACTTTCTACCCAAAGCCTCTGCAATGGACTTACCCAAAGAGGTCTTACCTACTCCAGGAGGTCCGTAAAAGCATAGGATCGGTGATTTCATGTTTCCTTTAAGTTTCAAAACAGCCAGATACTCTAAAATACGCTCTTTCACCTTTTCCAGTCCATAATGGTCACGCTCAAGCACCTTTCTTGCTCTTTTCAGATCTAAGTTATCCTCAGAATATTCTCCCCAAGGCAGATCGAGAATCAGATCAAGATAATTCAACTGAACCGTGTATTCCGCGCCTTGCGGGTTCATTCGCTGCAATTTATCCAATTCCTTGTAAAAAAGTTTGGCAACTTTCTCATCCCACATTTTTGTTTCGGCACGCTCACGCAATTCACGAACATCTTGTTCCTGTGGATTGTCGCCCAACTCATCCTGAATAGTCCGCATTTGCTGATGCAGGAAATATTCACGCTGCTGCTTATCCATGTCCTTGCGTACCTTTGTCTGAAGTTCGTTCCGCATCTCGAGCATCTGTATCTCTAGCGTAAGGTGTTCCATGACCTTCATCACACGCTTGACGATGTCCAATTCTTCCAGCATTTCCTGTTTCTTGGAGACATCCGCATTCATATTGGAAGAAATGAAATTGACCAAAAACGTCGGACTTTCAATATTACCAATAGCAAAGGAAGCTTCGGAAGGAATGTTAGGACTATCTCGTATGATCTGGAGTGCTAAATCCTTGATGGTTTTAAACATCACCTCAAGCTCCTTGTCTTTCGGATCAAAGGGTTTTTCATCGATCATACACACAACGGCTTTCATGTAGGGATCGGTTTGTAATGGCTGTACAATTTCGAAACGTCTTTTTCCCTGAATGATCACTGTCGTGCTTCCATCTGGCATTTTTAACATTCGGATTATCTGAGCAACAGTTCCAATGGCGTGCAGATCTTCAAACTCAGGACTTTCTTCTTCTTGGTTGCGTTGAGAAACCACACCAACAATCTTATTTCCTTTGTTCGCTTCCTGAATCAGACGAATCGATTTATCTCTACCAACGGTAATTGGAATAACCACCCCAGGGAACAACACATTATTTCTCAAAGGAAGAATTGGAAGTTCATCCGGAAATACCTGTTTATTCATCTTTTCCTCCTCTTCTGCTGTAATCAGCGGAATAAAATCTGCATCTGTATCCATGGTTGGAAGTAACTGAAGAAAATCGTTATCGAATAGATCGTTCATTATTTGTAAATCTTGAAAGGTGACCGTTGATTCGGTCAAAGTGTCATTAAAATGGTGTCAAAAGGACCGACTAATAACTTTTCAACCTCATTTTTAAATGACGTCTATTAAGGTCAAATGACATGCCAATGGTGCAGAGCGAGAATGAGAATGAGAGTGAGAATGAAAATGTATAAGCCCCCTCGACTTCGCTCGGGCTCTTTGCAAATGGTTCAAGAATTGAAGATGTGCTTCAAGATCTGAATCTCTTCATCCGAAAGTGCCCTCTTACGGCGTGACATCATGTTATTGGCGTATTCAACTGCCTTATCGAAGCGAAAGGGAACAATTCCTTCTGCCCCGCCCCAACTGAAAGAGGGAACCCATTTTTCAGGAAATCCGGAGCCGTAAACATTTGAGGAAACCCCAACTACCGTTCCGGTATTGAACATCGTATTAATCCCACATTTGGAATGATCTCCCATACACACCCCCATAAATTGAACCTCTGTTTTCTGCTGTTCATTCAATTCAAAGGAATAAGTATCTACCATACCGTAATTATTCTTCAGATTGGAAGTATTGGTATCAGCTCCAAAGTTACACCACTCACCGACTATGGTATTCCCTAAGAATCCGTCATGACCTTTATTTGAATAGGCCTGAAAAACCGAATTACTTACTTCCCCTCCGACACGACATTCCGGTCCAACCGTTGTCGCTCCATAAATTTTTGCCCCCATTTTCACTTGCGCATGCTCTCCTAAGGAAAAAGGTCCGCGTATAAGTGCGCCTTCCATGATCTCGGCATCACGACCAATGTATACCGGCCCTGTTTTCGTATTGATCACCGCAGCTTCCACAACTGCACCTTCTTCCAGGAACAATTGATCCATTGGACCAACAACTGTTACGGATTCAGAAACGACTGCACTTTGACGACCATATGTAATGCGTTCAAAATCATAACGCAACACCTGATCATTTTTCATGTACAAATCCCATCGCTGTTCGAGAATTACCAACTCTTTCCCAAGATACTGCACCTTAGATTCCGCTTTTGGATTACCTGCAAGGAATACATCTTCTAGAAAAAGAGCCTGATCATTGTCCAGATGAAAAATTGCTACAGCGATATCTTCATTTGGAATTACTGCTGCATTAACTGTCAATGCATTTTTAATCGCAGGAAAGCGACCGGAAAGATAGGGTTCGGTTAAAAAACCAATTTCCGCTTGAGGAATATACTGTTTCCAACGTTCTAAATTAGTGAAGATTCCCATGCGCAGATCACCTACTGGACGAGTTAGTGTCAGTGGTGCAAACCGCAGATGTAAACCATTGTCAGAGAGATTGATTTTCATAATTAATCTATAGTTCCTTTAAAAAATACTGTTTTCTTTTATACAAGATAGGCGACTTAATTCCAAGGTTTATAATTTGATCTTTCATCCATAAGATTTTGTGCTTGTTTTTTAGTCCATTAATCTTTTCAGAGCATCCGCATCAGGTAAAGTCTCTTTGTATTTTTCAGGTAACTCGTTACTCGTTTTGTAGGAGGCTACCCCCATTGCTTTATTAAAATCTCTAAAACTATATTCTACAATTTTGTTGCTTTTTTCTTTGCATAGAACAATTCCTATCGATGGGTTTTCGAATGGTTGTTTAATTATGTCGTCCAATACAGAAAGATAAAAATTCATTTTACCCAAATATTCAGGCCTGAATCTTCCTGTTTTCAATTCAAAAGCTACAAGGCATTGTAATTTTCGATTGTAAAAAAGCAAATCAATAAAATATTCTTGTTCTTCTATAATTAATCGATATTGATTCCCCATAAAGGCAAAATCATTTCCTATAGAGAGAATAAATTTTTTAATATTTCTGACAATTTGGTATTCAAGTACTCTTTCATTCTCTTCATCACCATCTTCTATATTTATGAAATCCAGCAAGTATTCATCTTTGAAAGTTTTTAATGCTTTTTCAAAATGGTCATTTAGTAATGTGTCATTAAAATTATTGGGTAAGGCACCTTGTTGGGAATACAGTTGTGCTGCCAATTGCTTTTCTAAATGGCGGTAATTCCAAAATTCTAAAGCCACTTTTTCTAAATAAAAGCATGCTTCTTCAACGGAATTTCCTTTGGATGCTATAACATAATGATGTGTAAAGCTGACCGAAAAAAAATACTTAGCAAAGCGCTCCGGCAATTGGTTCGGCAACGCCGAACTCATTTCGGATAAAGAATCGTCTAATTGGTTCGACGTTGCCGAACCTAATTTAAAATGTTCCATCCAAAACTCAGCAAAAACACGCATTTTTTTAAGGTTTCCACTTGAAAACCCTCTTAATCCTGGCAACTCATTTTGAAGTTCTTTGGAAATTTGTTCTAAGACTTTGCTTCCCCACACTTCTTTAGCAGCGGTTATGCTGATCTTTTTCCCAATACTGAAGTAGAGTACAATAAGCTCCTTATTTACCAAACGAGCGGCTTGATACCTACTTTTGAGGATGGCATCTTTTAACTCAAGAATGATATTTTTATTGACCTCCATTCGTTATTTGGCTATATCTCCTTGAGGGATAAGCTCATGTTTTTCACATTTCTCAGTATATTATACTTCTTCATCAGTAAAGAAAGTCATTTCTGTTCTGTCCATTTTATTGTCTGGACTCCAACTTACATTCGACTACTTCGACTAAAAATATATAAAAGCAGAAAAGTTAACGATCCATTAATGACGAGCATTTCATTACCAAATTTATATGTTCCAAAGAGATTGGCCGATTGTTGGTCGAGCACATAGCACAATACAGGCGCTACAATACAAACCACAGGAACAGTCCATTCCGCAATAGTTCTCTTGGTCAATATTCCAAAGGAAAACAAACCCAATAAAGGACCGTAAGTATAGCCAGCAATAACAAAGACAAGATCAATGATGCTTTTGTCGTCCTTCCATTTAAAGAAGAATACGAGAAGCGTAAAGAGAAGGGCGAAGGTGAGATGTACTGTTTGTCGCATCTTCACTTGATTTTTTTCATCGAGGTCTCTGCGACGCTGAAATCCAAGAATATCTATACAAAAAGAAGATGTAAGTGCTGTGATCGCCCCGTCCACAGAGGGAAAGAGTGCAGAGATCAAACCCACTATGAAGATCAGGAAGATCCCTTTTGGCAAATAGTCTCTCACAATCGTTGGAAACATATCGTCGGGCGCGATCTCCAGTCCGTTCTTTTTTCCGTAAATGTATAATAACCCTCCAAGAAACAAGAACAATCCGTTAACCAACAATAGAACAAAGCTGAAAGTCACCATGTTCTTCTGGGCATCTTTCAACGATTTAACCGAAATATTCTTCTGCATCATTTCCTGATCTAAACCGGTCATAGTAATTGTTATGAAGGCCCCTCCGATAATCGCCTTTAAAAAGAAATCCTTCCGATCCGGATCCCAACTCCACAATTTGGTCATTTCCTGTTTTCCCATTTCAGACCACAATGATGACCAATCCAGGTTCAGCATTTCTTTCAATGAAAAGATACAGACGACTAAGGCCAACAGCATGAAGACCGTTTGCAACGTATCCGTCCAGACGATGGTTTTCACTCCTCCCTTCAGCGTGTAGAGAACAATCATAGCCATTATGATCAGCGTAGTTACCCAAAATGGAATACCAATCTCATCAAAAACAAATAATTGCAATACATTGATAACCAGATAGAGGCGAACAGTCGCCCCAAGTGTTCGAGAAAGAATGAAATACCCCGCACCCCACTTATAAGCTTTAAATCCTAGACGAAACTCCAAATAGCGGTAAATGGATGTCAAATTATGTTTATAATACAACGGTAGCAGAACATAAGCCACAACGAAATAGCCTATGAAAAACCCAAGTACCAGTTGGTAATAGAACCAACCATTTGCTCCTACAGTTCCCGGAACAGAAATGAAAGTCACACCGGAAAGGGAGGTTCCTATCATTCCAAAAGCTACGAGATACCAGGGGCTTTGCTTGTTTCCGGCATAGAAAGATTCTGAATCTGTATTTCGTGATGTAAGCCATGCAATAATCACCAATACAGCGAAATACAACAGCAAGACACCTGGAACGATCAACGGATTCATACGATCAATTTGAGGTTGAAATTAACATTTTCTATATGATGGTAAATCCAACTAAAAAGAGTTGTTACTTTTTTGTCAAAGGTAATTTTATCTTTGTCATAAATTCAAAACGCGCATGGACATTCTACTTCAAATAGCATTAATCGTTATTCCTTCGGGAGCGGTACTTCTTACAACAATCTTTTTCCTCCGACGCGAGGCCTCAAAAGAGGTGATGAATATGAAAGCTGAGTTGAAAAAACAACGCCAGGAATATTTCCTTCCCTCACGCGTAGAAGCGTATCAGCGTGCAATTTTACTTATGGAACGTATTCATCCGAACAGTCTTGTGATGCGTTTACACAATCCTGGGTTACCCGCAAAGGCTCTTCAAGCTGAGTTTCTGAAAGCAATTCGTGAGGAATACGACCACAATGTAGCGCAACAACTATTCGTATCACCGCAGGGTTGGCAGATGGTTAAGAACTCAAAAGAAGAAACCATTAAGATCATCAATATCGCAGGAAATCAAATGCTTGCCACTTATTCAGGTATGGATCTTTCTGCAAAGATCTTTGAGTTGGTGGCAGAAATTGGACAATTACCCACCGAAATCACTGTTGAATATTTGAAAACCGAATTGCAGGAATTGTTCTAAACTAATTTAGGAGGA
>JBIITO010000122.1:0-6294 GCA_044340465.1 Crocinitomicaceae bacterium
TGCAAAGTTGTATAAAGCGTCTTTTTTGAATGAGTTGCGCCGTGTTTGCGTGCATGGTTTGTTGCATTTGTGTGGCTATGGTGATAAGACAGAGTCTGAGATTGAACAAATGCGGTCAAAAGAGGACTTCTATTTAGACAACTATGTTTCACGTGAAACATGAGCCGAATTGGCGTAATTTTGTTTCACGTGAAACATATCGAATATGCTCAAAAAATATGATGTGATTGTTGTTGGTGGCGGTCATGCGGGATGTGAGGCCGCGAATGCGGCCGGTAAAATGGGTAGTCGTGTCCTCTTGGTTACGATGAACATGAATACAATTGCTCAAATGAGTTGCAATCCTGCTATGGGTGGTGTTGCAAAGGGACAGATCGTCAGGGAAATTGATGCGTTAGGTGGGGGGTCCGGAATTGTGAGCGATCGAAGCGCGATACAATTCCGGATGTTAAATCGTTCTAAAGGTCCCGCAATGTGGTCTCCACGGACTCAAAATGATCGAATGTTATTTGCTCAAGAGTGGCGTTTGTTGTTGGAGCAAAATCCAAATGTGGATTTCTGGCAGGACATGTGCTCCGGTTTGATTATTGAAAATGGTCGTGTAATTGGTGTGAAAACCTCCATTGGAGTGGACATTTATGGAGAGGCAGTTGTTTTAACCAATGGAACCTTTTTGAATGGATTGATTCATTTGGGTGAAAAACAGTTTGGTGGCGGGCGTGTTGGCGAAAAGGCGGCTACGGGAATTACCGAAGATTTGGTGAAACATGGTTTCGAAGCAGGTCGAATGAAAACAGGTACTCCACCCCGTGTGGATGGCAGATCGTTGGATTATTCGAAAATGGAAATTCAAGAAGGAGATGATAATCCTTCGGCTTTTAGTTATGGTAAGGTGCCGGCTCTAAAGGAACAAAGAGCGTGTCATATCACGTACACGAATGATCTTACTCATGAGATCTTAAGAACGGGCTTTGATCGTTCACCAATGTTTAATGGTGCGATCAAGAGTACAGGGCCACGCTATTGTCCTAGTATTGAAGATAAGATCAATCGATTTGCGGATCGTGACCGTCATCAGATCTTTGTGGAACCGGAAGGTTGGAAAACAGTTGAGATTTACGTGAATGGATATAGCACGTCCCTTCCTGAAGATGTGCAACTCGCTGCAATGAAAACGATACCAGGTTTTGAGCAGGTGAAAATGTTTCGCCCGGGTTATGCCATTGAATACGATTATTTTCCACCGACACAATTGAAGCATTCGTTAGAAACTAAGTTGGTTGAGAATTTATATTTTGCTGGTCAGATCAATGGTACCACGGGTTATGAAGAAGCCGCTTGTCAAGGTTTAATGGCAGGAATAAATGCTCACCGTAAAGTTCATAATCTACCTGAGTTTGTGTTGGGCAGGAATGATGCGTACATCGGTGTATTAATAGATGATTTGATCACGAAAGGCACTAAAGAGCCGTATCGCATGTTTACGAGCAGGGCTGAATTCAGGATTTTATTACGTCAGGATAATGCCGATATCCGTTTAACACCTATTGGCTATGAATTAGGATTAGCAGATGCTCAAAGTTTGAAGAGAATGGAAAACAAATTGTCTGGAGCAAAGGCTGTGATGCGTTCTTTGAGGGAAATAGGTATTACACCGGAAAAAGCGAACAGCATGTTGCGTTCTAAAGATTCTTCTGAATTGAACCAGCAAGTTAAGTTGTCAAGTTTAGTTACTCGACCTCAATTAACAATATTTGATGTGCTGGAAATCTCAGATGAAGCAAAAAGTGTGGTGAATAACTTAGAAATGGACCAGGAAGAAATTGTGGAACAGGCTGAGATCCTTATGAAGTATGAGGGCTATATTCAAAGGGAAGAGGAGCAAGTAGAAAAGCTTCAGAGGCTAGAAAACGTAGCGATTCCTGGCCACGTTTCTTACAAGGATATAAAGAGTTTAAGTATTGAAGCTAAAGAAAAATTGGACCAAATTAGGCCAGTAACTATTGGTCAAGCATCAAGAGTGAGTGGTGTTTCTCCTAGTGACATTTCGGTCTTATTGATTCATTTAGGTCGTTAGTTTCACGTGAAACATCAAATAATTAAAAAGGTCCGGTATTAAATACCGGACCTTTTATTTTTTAAGATTGTTGTATTATTTGGGCTCTACCCAGTCTCCATGGCTTTTTATTAATTCGATCAGTTGGGATACGGCTTCATCTTCGGGAACATTCTTTTTAACCACTGTTTTTTCCTTGTAAAGGGTGATTTTGCCAGGACCGGTTCCGACGTAACCGTAGTCAGCATCTGCCATTTCACCTGGACCATTAACAATACAGCCCATAATACCAATTTTCAGACCTTTTAAATGATCTGTTTCTTTACGGATCTTGGCTGTTGTTTCTTGTAAGTCGAAAAGTGTTCTGCCGCAAGAGGGACAAGAGATATATTCCGTTTTGGAAATCCTGGTCCGAGTGGCTTGTAAAATACCAAAAGCTGTGGAGTTGATCAAACCAAGTGGGGCATTTCCTGAAAGCCAAATCCCGTCCCCTAATCCATCAATCATCAAAGCTCCTAATTCTGATGAAATGTTAAGCTGAAACCCCTCATTATCAGATGTTTGAGTAGTAGCATGAAGAATCACCGGAGGGGATAATCGTTTGTTTTTCAGTGTGTTGAACAAATATCGATAGATGGCTACTCTATTATTATAATCTGTCTTCAGAATGAGTACCATTTGATTTGTAAGTAATTCGAGCGCTGATAGATTGCTCTTGTCGTCAAAGATGACAAATGCCAATTCCTTTGTTTGGATGTTTTTTAGTTCAGAGCTATGGACGATTGGGTGGAACCCCTGCTTATCAGAGTAGTTTTCTAACCAGTTTTCATAGTTGGCGATTACTCCAATTGATCCTGGTTTTTCAAAAGAGAGCGTATGATCTCCAATGTACACATAATCAGCTGCTTGCTCCTGTATTTGCCATTTGTCAAGTGGCACGGAATAGGAATAACCAAATCCAAAGAAATGGGACTGTTTTATATGTGATACTTCGGATAAATCTGCGATAACCACAGGGACAGACTTTCCCCCTATGTTCAGTATGCCAGAGCTTTTCCGCCTTTCGTATTGATAGGGATTGTAAGCTAATTGTTCGTTAACACCATGAAGGTCTTTTATGTTTTTAATATCATTGAATTTGGCTGCTAGTTTTGCCGCCACCGGAATCTCCATCTCGGGTTCCTCTGTCAACGAAACTCGAATGGTATCGCCTAGACCGTCTTCGAGCAAAGCCCCAATTCCTACTGCAGACTTTATTCTGCCGTCTTCACCATCACCGGCTTCGGTAACGCCTAGATGAAGAGGATAGCAACGACCGTGCTTCAGCATGGTCGCCGCCAATAGTCGATAGGCCTGCACCATAACGAGTGCATTACTTGCTTTCATTGACACGACGAAATTGTGAAAGTCGTGTTTTTCGCAGATTCGAATAAATTCCATAGCAGATTCAACCATTCCCTCAGGCGTATCTCCGTATCTACTTAAAATGCGGTCGGAAAGAGATCCGTGATTGGTTCCTATTCGCATCGCGGTTCCGTGTTTCTTGCATAACAACACGAGTGGAGTGAACTTTTCTTCTATTCGAAGCAGTTCAGCCTGGTAGGTTTCGTCTGTGTAGACTATTTCCTCGAATTTCTTTTTGTCCGCGTAATTTCCTGGATTGACCCGTACCTTTTCTACAATCTTGGCTGCAATTTCTGCTGCATTCGGCGTAAAGTGGATGTCAGCAACCAGAGGAGTGTCATAACCCAATCGAACCAGCTCTTTTTTTATGTTTTCCAGATTTTCAGCTTCTTTTTTACTGGGTGCCGTGAGGCGCACCAGTTCACAGCCGGCATCAATCATTCGGATGGATTGCGCAACCGAACCCTCAGTGTCCATAGTATCCACGGTTGTCATGGATTGGAGTCTAATCGGGTTATTTCCTCCCATTTCCATCTTGCCAATTGAAACACAAAGTGTGGGAAAGCGTTCGCGTCGGTAGGGATTTAAACAGTAAGGATCTGTTGGCTTAATATTTTTCATGCGCTTTTAGTCTGAAAATCAAACAAAATTAGGCATTATAATGTTTGAACGATTTTATGTATGAATACATGTGGAAGGGCTTTCACATTATTTGTGAACGGTCCTTCGAATTTTGAGTACCTTTGTACAAACTATAATAACCAATCCCGATATGGGCTTATCTACAGTAAGGTTCTCAAGGAACCACAATGAAGAATTCTACAAGGTTCTTAAGCAGCGAGTGCACGAGTACTTTAAAGACAATAACATCTCAAGATACGGTAATGCGTCAATGGTATTCAAAACCATCTGTATGTTCCTGATGTATCTTGTTCCTTTCTCTTTGCTGTTTTTTGTCAACACTACATTTTTTTACTTGGCATGCTGGTCCCTCATGGGATTCGGCATGGCAGGGCTCGGACTTTCGGTTATGCACGATGCAAACCACGGGGCATATTCAAAAAATGAAAAAGTAAACAAATGGGTAAGTTATGTGTTGTTTATGCTTGGTGGAAGCGATGTTAACTGGAGAATTCAGCATAATATTCTCCATCACACTTACACCAATGTGACAGGTATGGATGAAGACATAAATCCCGGATTAGTTATGCGTTTTTCACCTCACGAAAAGAGAAGAAAGATGCATCGTTTTCAGCATTTGTACGCTTGGTTCTTTTATTCTTTAATGACGTTATTATGGTTTGTTTCTAAAGATTACAAGCAGGCTGTTCGATATGAAAAGCTTGGTCTAACAAGCACTCAAAAAACAACCTTTACAAGGCATCTGTTGACGTTGATAATTGCGAAATCGGTTTATGCATTCTTAACCTTTGGGTTACCATTGTTGTTTGCTCCGTTTTCATGGTGGTTGACATTGTCTGGGTTCTTAATCATGCATGCTGTTGCGGGATTAGCCTTGGCTTGTATCTTTCAGCCGGCTCATGTGGTCCCAACTTCCGATTTTCCAATACCTGATGATTCCGGAAACATTCATGCAGATTGGGCCGTAAGTCAACTTTACAACACGGCTAACTTTGCTCCAGGAGCACGTTTATTCTCTTGGTATGTTGGTGGATTGAATTATCAAGTGGAACATCATTTGTTCCCGAATATATGTCATATTCATTATCGCCAAATATCAAAGATAGTAAGTGAGACGGCCAAAGAGTATAATTTACCATATCACTCCTACAAAACGTTCTTCGGAGCTCTTAGAGCTCACACGAATCTATTGTACCGATTGGGAAAGTACGACGAAGTTCTGGCGGTGTAACTCATATAAGGCATGGACATTGAATCACTACGAGTCTATTGTCTAACATTACCTTGTGCCACAGAGGGGTTTCCTTTCGATAATTCAACACTTGTTTTTAAAGTAGCGACGAAAGTCTTTGCTTTAACTAATGTAGATACCTTTATGTTTATTAATCTCAAGTGTGAACCAGAGAAATCCATTGAATTACGAGAGCGATTTGCAGGAGTGCTACCCGGTTATCACATGAATAAAAAGCATTGGAATTCGGTATATATACATTCGGATGTTTCTGAAAAAAAACTGCTTGAATTAATCTCCTATTCGTATAATCTAGTTGTTGCTTCTCTTTCCAAAAAACTGAGAAATGAGCTTGCGTTGGGATAAATATATTTGGGCAGTGCGACTCGCAAAAACTCGATCCCAAGCAACAGAATTCCTTTCCAAAGGAAAAATCAAGATCAACGAAAAAGAAATAAAACCATCAAAAGAACCGAAAGTAGGCGATTCGATCAACGTACATATGAATGGCGCGGTATTCACCTACAAAGTGATTCAATTGCTTGAGAAACGTGTTGGCCCGAAGCTCGTTGCGGATTATCTAATAGATCTTACACCTGCTGAAGAGTTGAAAAAGTTTGAATCTTACAGTGCTGCTCAAAATGCTTATAGAGTCTACGGAACGGGCAAACCTTCTAAAAAGGATAGAAGAGATATAGACGAGTTCCTTGAATATTGGAATTGATCTTTATTATAAAGTCATTTATTTAAGCTGAATTTATCTCTTAAAAAAACCTTGTACGCTTCTCGAAATAATATCTTTTCCGAAAGCAGTTTTAGGAAATCACGATCCATTGTAATCGACAAAAATTCTTTTTCAGTAAGATCGATGGTGTAGAGCAATTGCAATAACCGTGTTTCTCCTTCTGTCATTAATTTGCATAGGCGTTCTGAAATGAGTTGTTCAATGGTGGCCTTAGTT
>JBIITO010000001.1:0-70574 GCA_044340465.1 Crocinitomicaceae bacterium
GGTTCGATAAGCGTAATACTCGTATCGATCTTACAGCCATTCTTATCCATAACTGTCACATTATATTTTCCTGCTGTTAAATCTCTCGGACTTGCAACTGATTCCTGACCCACAGGAATAATTGCCGAAGGTGTAGTTGGGTCTGTTGTCCAGCTATATACATAGTTTGGTGAACCTCCGTTGATCGTATAATTCAATACAGACCCATTGGCATCCCCATTACATTGAATATTATCCCCACTAGGATAAAGGCGGGTTGTTCCCAATTGAACAAGTGGTGATGGTTGGGCTAAAGTAACGGTCATTGTTACCGTACAGCCGGTAGCTTCGGTAACGGTAACTTGATAATTACCCGCGGTGATGTTGTTCAAGTCCTGCAAACTGCTCTGTCCCGCAGGCACTGTTGCGGTAGGTATGGAAGGATCTGCCATCCACGAGTAAGAATATGGTAAATTACCTCCCGCCGGTATCAGATCAATTGATCCATCATTGAAACCAAAGCACGAAATGTTATGTCCTGAGGGATAGTTTTTCAAAATAGCAGAAAGGCTAAGGACATTTGCTTCTGCAATAAGTGTGGCGTTACCATTCACTTGACATCCATTCAGATCCTGCACACGAAGGCTTATATATCCTGCTCCCAATTGAATTACCGGATTGGGATCATTCAAATCTCCGATACCATCATTACTCCAATCGTAGGCATACCCAGGCACACCTCCCGAAACCATCGCTTGAGCGGATCCATCAGGCTGACAACCGGAAAGATTATACCCATTTGGATAAACAAACAATGCTAAATTATCCAAAGACAACTTTGTGGGTTCATTTAATGAGACCGAACTCGACACAGTACATCCATTAGCATCACGCACAGTTAATAAGTAATTTCCGGCAGTTAAACCTCTCGGACTTGCAACATGCTCTTGACCGGCTGGAATACTTGCCGAAGGTGTCGATGGGTCTGTTGTCCAGATGTAGGTATAGGCAGGTGTGCCTCCTTGTGGAGCAGATGTCAAACCGCCATCTGAGAATCCAAAACATGAGATTCCAAAACCATTGAAGTTAGTGGTGGTCTGCGTATCAACTGTTAAAAGCGGTGGTTCGGATACAGTAACTGTCAATGAAGTACTACATGCTCCTCCTGAAGCATCTGAAACAACCAGATGGTAAGTTCCCGCAGATAAAGCACTCAAATCATCCGTTGTCGAAACAAATCCTCGCGCGCCATTCCAATTGTATGAATATGGTGAGACACCTCCCGAAGCCGTGATGAAAATCGATCCTTTTCTTTCTCCAAAACAGGCTTCATTCAGAAGTTTATCCAATACAATTGAAAGACCACTGCTCGGTTGAGAAAGGGTTACGGCTATATGATCGGTACATCCATTGGCATCGGATACTGTCAACAGATAATTTCCGGCGGTTAATCCAGCGGGGCTTGGCAAGCCATTCTGATTTGCGGGAATGTTAGCCGTTGGTGTAGATGGATCTGGACTCCAACTGTAAATATAAGGAGCGGTTCCTCCGGATACGGATACGGATATACTTCCAGAAGCATTTCCAAAACACAAAATATCTTGCTTTGCCATTAGAGCGACATTCAAAGGCAATACGGGCTCTGTAATGTTCATGGGATTGGATGAAATCTCACAAGTTCCTGCTTCTTTAACGGAAACGGTATAGGTAGAGAACCCTCCACTTGGAGGTCCATTTAATCCGGAAAAGTCAAAAACACCTCCATCAAATACAACGTTTTGCGTTGCACCCGTTTCAATAAGTGTTACTAGGTAAGGCGCGGTTCCTCCAGTAACAACCCCTGATACATTGCCGTCGCCAGCCCCGTAACAAGATACACCATCTAACTGTGCCATTATGGCAAGAAGCGGTCGATCTAGAACGAATGGCCCTAAGGGATAAACAATTTCACAGTTATTGTCATCATTCACAGTTACAGAAGGATTATAAGTGCCTAATTCATCGTAAACATGGGTCAAGGAATTTCCTCCGGAAACACTTGTTCCGTCATCCAGGTTCCATAGGATACCCGTTACATTTTGAGTAGGTCCCACATCAAGGTTTACGGTTAAGCCACATCCGTTAAGGGATTCTGTCCAAAAGGGATCTGCTGAAGGGCCATAAATTGTAAGGAAATCAATCAAAGCCGTGTCGCTTGTACAACCATATTCATCGGTTATCCTCATGGTTGCTGAATAGGTTCCAGGAAATATGTATGTATTACTCGGAGATTGCAATGTAGAAGCATTCCCGTCACCAAACGTCCAATCATAGGAAGTGACTACACCAAATGAACTGGAAGCATCGGTAAAATCCACAAATACCGGCGGACAAACAAATTCTCCTGATGCATTCGTTTCGGCTCCATCCAACACATATGTAAGATCAGCGCGGGGAATAGATATGATTAAATTCTTTATTATTGTGTCAGAACAACCATTTACATCAGTCGTTACCAACTTTATCTGATGATCTACATAGGACTGAGAAGCATTGTTTGGCTCATTGAAAACGGTTGAATAATCGTGAGTTATCGCCACTGGAATACCATCCAGAAACCATTCATAAGCTAAAGGCTCGGCCCCAAAAGATCTATTAGCAGCCGTAATACTTTCACCATTACAAATCACATTCTCCATATCAAAATCCGCCGTTGGAACTGTTACGGAAATATTGATCGTTGCGGGAGCAGACACACAACCAAATTCATCGGTAGCAGTTAAAGAAGTTGTATAGTTACCAACGACATTAAAGGTATGATCAACCGAAGTGTTTACACTAAGGGTAGGATGATTGGAACCGTCTTCTGAGATTTGAAATAAAAAACGATCAAGATGTACACCATTACCCTGAATGATGGAATTGTTTCCAAAACTAACAGTCAGCGGGGTGCAACCAGCTAAATCGGAAGCAGTTATTCTTGCCAGGGGCGGCTCAAGTACTGTAACGTAAGAAAGATTCGCTGAGTTTGCACATCCAAGTATATTCGTTGCAGTAAGTGAAATCGTGTAGCTTCCTGAGGCACCATAAACATAGGGGACAATGATATCGTTACTTGTACTACCGTCGCCCAATTGCCAGTCGAAAGTGCCAAAGGCATGAGTGGAACTAGATGTTGAGGTGAATGTAAAAGGATCTCCCAAACAAACGGAATCTATACTCGTAATTATCGATGCAATTGTCTGTGAAATATTTATGATAGCGGTGGAACTGTCTTCACAACCTGTTGTGTAATTATGAATGAGCTGTTCGATTGTATAGGTTCCAAATGCAGAATAATCATGAGCTATCGAACCCTGACCTGGATCATCCAAATCAGGATCATCCAAAAACGTATTCGGGGTTCCATCTCCCCAGTCCCAGGTCATGTCTGCATCATCCGTCAAAAGGCCTATAATGGAATTGTCCGTAAAATTGACAGTTATTGGGAATTCAGTCGGATTACAAAATAAGGTTTGAGAGGGTTGAAAAATGGAAACGGGAGCAAAAATATTGACCGCATCCGTGTAAATCATAGTATCTCTGCACCCTCTAAAGTCAACCACCAATTGAACATCAAAATAACCTGTATCATTGGAGTATTCATAGGCTGGGCTTGGAAGTTGGGACGTACCACCATCGCCAAATTCCCAAAAATATTCTACTTCCGAAGGAGTATGGGGAACACTGATCACACTGCGATCCGTGAACTGAATAGGTACATTGACACACGCTTGAAGAATATCCCAACTAAAATCAACGAGATCTATTTGTCCAACTTGGATAAAATCCATTGAATCTATGGTATATACACACCCGCTTGATGTAGTGACAGTTAACGATACATCATAATTTCCCGGGGAACTATAACTGTGTGCTGCAGGAAATTCAGAAGTTGAAGTTTGTCCATCACCAAAATCCCACAACCATGAAACAATAGGATCTATAGGAGACGTTACTGATGAATTCAACTGCACTACTATTGGTGCACACCCGGATTGTATATCTGCAGAGATAAAACCTGATGGGGTTTGCATATGTATATAGTCGGGAATAGAAAATACCCCTTTACAGCCGTTTATATCGGTGACGGACAGAGTTACAGTAAATAATCCATCTGTAACATAAGTATGAATTGGGTTTTCGAGAGATGAAGTTTGCCCGTCTCCGAAATCCCATAAAAACGATACGCCCGTGTTACCTGCACTTGTGAAAGAAACATCCTTAGGCACACATCCGAACGTGACATCGCTGTAAAAATCAGGAATCGGTATGGGTAAAACATCGATAGATAACACTGTGTCGTCAACACACCCTAAATCTGTATTCTGAGAAGTTAGAGAAATGGGAAAGGTACCTGTTGTGCTATAAGTTACCATATTGTTTTGGGCGTTCGAGCTCGGTATACTTGAACCCGGAAAACTCCAAGACCACTGATTAGCTCCAACTGTCGATTGATCAAAGATGTTGATAGGACTGCCCACACATGCCGTTAATGGAGCACCTGCACTTGCTTGAAAGCTTGAAACAACAATGTTCTTAATGGTGGTATTCTGACAACCGAAGCTATTCGTCGTAATCAGTTTTACATTGTAAGTACCCGATGCAAGGTAGTTAATTGTTGGAGGATTTTGTAGCGTAGAAGTCTCACCATTACCAAAATCCCATAGATAAGAAACTGCAACACTACTCGAGTTGGTGAAAGTCGCGCCAACAGGCAAAGTGCATCCGTCGGTCACGCTGCTAAAATCGGATTTAGGCTGGGGATTGACAACGATATATAATAATTTAACTTCCGCATCAGCCTGTCCATTTGCAGCAGTAACAACGAGATTGACAGTATACGTTCCCGGCAACGAATATGCATGTGTTGGATTCGGATTGTTGGAACGGTTTCCATCTCCAAAATTATACGTCCACATAACAATCGGTGAGCCATCAGGTAAAGATTTGTCTGTAAATTGGACAGTTTCCCCAACACATACCTCGGTCGAACTTTCATCGAAAGCAGCTGTTGGCACTTGAGATAACACCAAGCAGCTGGAAAAAGACAAAAGGGATGTGAGCAAATATTTAATCATGTGGTTAAAACAAGATAAGAAATTTTTATGAATTCCCTTACTTATCTGGATAACGAATCCAAGGGTTTTTAGTTGCCACAAGAACTAAATAGAGTTATAAGCCACCTCCCCTGAGCAAGGTTATATGACCGGTATATTCTAGTTGTTCACCATTAATAGAGCGACCTACAACTAATTTCCAGGTATATACACCATCCTGACAATTATGCTCTTTATATGTACCTTCCCAGCCCTCACCAATGGTATTGGATTCAAATATCAATTCACCCCAACGATTGAAAATTAGAAATTCATAGTCATTGGATTTATAACCAGCCGTTAATACAGGATAAAATGTACTATTATAGGTGTCCCAGTCAGGAGTAAAAGCGTTAGGGACGTAAAGAATAGGTTTAGGAGTTAATTTAATGTCCCTTGATGTAGAGTCAATACAACCGTATTCGGATACGGCATAAAGTATTACCATATAATTAATTACATCAAAATCACTTCCATTTTGGAATTCATGATAGACATTATATGTAGTATCATAGTTACTTCCGTCGCTATAGTACCAAAAATAGGACTCAGCCCCAACAGATGTATTCCAAAAATTAGCAGTTGTTTGAATATTGTCAATTTGATAATTATCCGCATAGAATGACGCTACCGGATTCGGTTCAACACACACAAAGTTCGGCGCTGATACGGTATTTGTGCAACCTTCCGGGCTAGCTACCGTTAACTTTACATTATAACAATCAACGGCATCAAAATTCACACTAAATGGCCCGCATTGGTTAAAAACCTGACCATCTGAGAAAGTCCATGTACATTTCTCGCCTGACTCCACATTCGCATTGATCAAGACCCCTGTCCCGACACAACCGATAAGAGGTGGGGGGAGTTTAGCTTGGGGCAATGGATTAGATGTAAGCGTAACTGAACTCGTAGCCGTGCATCCGTTGAGGTCAGAGACAGTAACAGTATACGTTCCAGTTGGTAATCCTCCCACTGTTACATTATTTTGTGGCGGTGAAGTATTCCAGCTATAATTGTATTCCGGAGTACCGCCAGAACCTGAAGCATTGATAATACCATCCGATGCGCCTTCACAACTTACACCTTGTCCAAAATAAAAGGATAACACAGTAATTGATACTACTAACTGCGTTGGCGCCGTCAGTGTAACAGAGGCTGTCGCAGTACAACTATTCGCATCCGTTACCGTAACACTATAAATGCCCGATGCTACACCCGAAAGATCCTCCGCTGTCGATCCATTTGACCAAGCATATCCATACGTCGGCGTACCACCACTAACCGTCAGGTTCGCTCCGCCCGTTGTGTTGCCATAGCACAAGATGTTCGTCTGGCTCGTAAGTGCAACACTCAATGCAGCTGTCGGCTCTGTAAACGTCACTGCAAGTGTCGACCGACACGTACCTGTATTGCCATTCGCATCCGTTACCGTAAGGTTGTTGTCCCGGCAGCAAGGCCCGTAAGATCCTCTATGGTGTTCGTGTAGCTGTTCGGACCTGTCCAGGCATAGGTGTATGGTGCTGTGCCGCCACTGATACTCACGTTTGAGAGAAACTTTTGGTGTTGGTGAACGGCACACATTCACATCCGCTCCTGCATTGGCAGTGGGGACAAAAGAAAAGGTTGACACTACTACCTGATCATTTGCTACGGGACAGCCGGTAGCATCACTTATGGTTAATGTATATGTTCCAGGCGTGGTGACCTGAAAATTATCAGTTGCTATTGCTCCTGGACTCGGCGGATTGACATTATTATGAGTGACTGACTGTGGTCCAGACCATTGAAAAGTATACGGGGCAGTTCCTCCAGGACCGGTTCCAGTTTGATTAACCGCAGACCCTGTAAGTGTCACGCCAAGTGTGTTTCCCTGACAAATAGCCACATCTGGCCCCGCATTCGCAAAAAGGGTAGGATATGTCGTTACAGTAACCTGATCAGACCAATTTAAAGTTGAGCATGGAGAAGTTACGGTTCCCGAAACTTGAAAAATAATTGTATTTGGAGTACCAGCATTGGGCGTAAAAATTGATGTCGAACAATTTGTGCAACTTAAATTGGCATTGTATGTTCTTGTCGGACCTGGAGAAATAGAGGTCCAAACAGGGTTTGTTAAACCTGAAACTGTTAGAGTTTGATTACACCCTACCGCGGTAACAATGTCGGGTGAGGCTTGAGGGGCAAGTATTTGTGTAAACGTGAAGTCATAGTTTGGTCCTCCTGTTCTACACATTAAAAAATGATGAGTATTGGTGTTTGGATCAAGGCAAACTTGATTGCTACATGTAACTGTTGCGCCACAATTTTCGTAATAGAAATTCACGTTCCCACATGGGCCACTGGTTGTAAAAGTAACCCCCACGGCATTTGGATCTGTGATTATCTCGAACATGCTGCAACCAAAGTTGTTATTCAAATTACAACACTGATTGTCTGAATTTTGCGTAGAAACACTTTGAAGAAGAGAATTATTAGAAGTAGAAGTGAAATCAAACTGGTAAAAATTTATTGCCCCCGAGCAGTTTGTAAATCCCTCATAATTAGTCGTGGTGGTTTGAGCATAAATTACCCCGATATTTAGAAAAAATACAAATACTACAGCAAAAATGCCATACAATTTATGCTTGCGCTTGATCATATTTTGCGAGCAGTTTCATGGAGACTCAAAAATATGAACATTGACGCAATTATTTAAATTAAGCTGCCTAAAACTCAATATAATTCAAGCATAGCATTGATCAGCATTCCCTTTCCAATCCAATGGAAATGAAATAATACAGGATTCCATACAATATTAAGGACCCATTGAAGCATGAAAAGTACTGCTAACTATTTTCTTTGCTCTTTTCTATTTTGCCAGATAAGGCCTATACAAAAGAAATAGAAAATCATAATCGTTGTCAAGACAAATACAAAAAGTCAATCGGAGGGTCCAGAATGCTTTATCAAGATCTTGATACCAAGCATTGATGTCGACTATCAATCAACTAAACCGTCTTTGTGCAGGACAAAAAGCAATAGCAAACGTATGAAAGAAGGATCAAAGATGAATAGAAACTCCGACGGATGGATTCAGGAATACGTTCATACTTTTTCCTTTTCTCGAATCGATTAATTTATCATAAACACCATCTGCTACTGGAAGAAAGACTAAGGAAAGATCTGCCTCCAGATAGATTGACTCCGACAGTTTGTATTGAGGCGTAAAACCACACATGAAACTAAGCATATCATCGTTACCCTTGATTAGCGGATCGTTAAGTTTGACGCCAGCTGCAGTAAGCGAATCCTTGTATGCGCTATGGAACTGACTCGCCAACCCAATACCGACATGGAACAGATAGTTCATTTTTCTGTCCATTATTCCTCTGTCGGCGGAAATATTAGCAACGGCTTCAAGATTAGCCCGGAATGAAAATGAATTATCATCGATTGACTTACCGTTAAGATCACCTGAAGCATTTAGCTGGTCGTATCCAAGACTTCCTTTAAGTCCCCATATCGGAGAAAGCATATAACCCAAGCCCGCATCCACATGCAAACCAGGCAAGCCCTCACTTAGTTCGGAATGTACACCGAAAATCCTGCCTCCGGCATGAAGGTCAAGAAATAATTTTTTATTTGCGTCTACTTCTTGGGAGAAACTTACAAAAGTAAGGGTAACAGAAAGAAATATAATGGTTTTTCTAATCATATCACCGGAATTAAAGTTGAGGGACAAATATATACCTATTTTGTTAAAAAACATGTTTTTATGGCATTAATTTACTTCGTGAAAGTATACTAACCCATATTAAAATGTCTTTCAAACTAAATTGCAATTGTGGTAGCTTATATGAAAGTTAACTTCCGCCCACTTTTAACAAATGAACTACTTAAAATCTTCACGGTTTGTTAATCTTACTGCGTTGAAAATATCATCTTATCACCCAACTAATTCACGATCATTTAATATGCGAAACAGACATTTGCCTGAAATGTTACAACAAAAACTATGACCAAAAAAACAGCTCGAGAGGTGGAACTTGTTGTCATTTCTGATGTCCATCTTGGCACCTATGGTAGTCGGGCGGAAGAATTGAATGCCTATTTAAAAACGATAAAACCAAAAACACTCCTATTGAATGGCGACATAATTGATATCTGGCAATTCAGTAAAAGGTATTTTCCACATTCACATCTTAAAGTCATCAAACGCATCACCTCACTGGTTTCGGAAGGAGTGGAAGTATATTACATTACTGGAAATCATGATGAAATGCTTCGAAAATTCAAAGGATTCAAAGTCGGGTCTTTTGAAATCGTGAACAAAGTTATTCTCGAACTCGATGGGAAAAAGACCTGGTTTTTTCATGGAGATGTGTTTGATGTGACCATGAAACATTCCAAGTGGCTGGCAAAACTTGGAGGTAAGGGATATGACGTACTTATTTTGATCAATACCATGGTTAACTGGATCAGTGCACGCTTTGGAGGCGAAAAACTATCCTTTTCCAAAAAGATTAAAGACAATGTAAAGAGTGCCGTGAAATACATTAACAACTTTGAGGATGTTGTTGCTGAAATTGCTGCAGCTCAGGGATTCCAAACTGCTGTTTGTGGTCATATCCATCAACCGACAAAAAAATTGTTGACCTCTAAAGAAAAACAGGTATTGTATCTGAATTCAGGGGATTGGGTTGAAAACTGTACTGCATTGGAATACCATAATGGATCTTGGAGTCTCTACCGATTTTCGGAAGACCACGAGGCTAATTTCGCTCTCAAAAACGATCTGGATACGGAACATGCGATCCCGAATAACAAAGAACTCTTTGGTGAATTATTAAAGGAATTCAGCCTAAATCAACTCTATATTTGATGCGCGTTCTGTATGCTTTTCCAGGAACTGGCTTTGGTCATATATCCAGGGCACGTGAATTTGTTCCGATACTCAATGAATATTGCGATCTTGACGTACTGATCAGTGGTCCGAACCGCCACCTTGCACAACCCTTTGAGGTGCGTTATCGCATGGAGGGTCTTACTTTTTTTTCGGGAGAGAAAGGTGGCATCAACTTCTGGAAAACATTCAAGGACAACAGTATTGTGCGTCTTTCGAAGGAGATAAAAGGTTTAGATCTAAATGCCTATGATCTAATAATAAGTGATTTTGAGCCCATATCGGCCTTCGCGGCGAAATGTCAACAACATCCTAATAGTATTGAATTAAGCCATCAGTCCGCTGTAATGCATCCGTCAGCACCAAAACCAGAAAAAGGAGGTTTTATCGGAAAATATATCATTCGTCATTTATGTCCATTGGAGAGCAAACTTGGATTTCATTTCTGGTCATATGACAAAGATATTTACACCCCTGTCATCCGAAAAGAGATTAGGAATTTAACACCAGAGAACAGAGGACATTATTGCGTTTATCTTCCCGCCTATAGTCCGGCATATCTTCAAAAGATCCTCTCTGCTATTCCCGAAGTAAAGTGGCATATCTTTTCACAAAAAGTAGAACGCTACAAGCAAATGGGGAATTGCAATTTTTATCCTGCAGATAACTTAGTGTTTCAGGAAAGTTTTGCCTCCTGTGAAGGCATTTTATGTGGGGCAGGTTTTGAAACTCCCGCCGAAGCGCTTTTTATGGGAAAGAAACTTTTAGTCATCCCCATGAAAAATCAGTTTGAACAGCAGTGTAATGGAGAAGCATTGAGACAACTAGGCGTTGATATTTTGCCTCATTTGACAGCCAAAGAACTTTTATTTTTGCGAAAATGGCTGACTATTAAAACGTCCATTAGGATTGATTATCCTGATCGTTCCAATCAAATAATCTGTTCGTTGGTTCAACAAAAAGAAATACTGAAATCATCCGAGGAAATATTCATCCCCTCTCATATCAACTTGGGAATATAATCAACTAGTTTATCACACGCGGCACAAAAGTCTTTTTACCATTTATATAAGAAAGGGAAAATTCTACTGCACGATTTTTAAAGGTCGATAGATATCCCGTTCCGACACAATAACTCAATCGAAATGTAACACCAGAAACACTTAATCCCGTTTGAAGGATAACCGCATTATTCTTTCTCCAATTGGCGCCAAGAATCACCTTACTTTGTTCATTCATATGGTAGTAAATAAGGGTTCCTATATTTAATTCGTGTGCGCCGGTCTGATACATATACAATGTCTGTGGCGCAAGGGTAAACCTTTCATCGAGCCTGTACAAAGCGGAAAAATGACCATTATAACGTAAAGGAGCGGGTAAATAAACTCCATTAAATCGTTCCGTGCTTTTCGTAATATTATAAATGGAAGCCCCTGCATTTATAATCAATTTATTTTCATACAAATTGGCCTTATAGTTGATTCCACTATTACCAGAAAATTGAACTTTCACTGAACTCTGAAAATTTTCTCCGCTAGGTAGAGTCTGATCGAATCCATCTGGCGCATTGGATGAATATTGCAGATCGTAGGTAAAATTGCCCGTGGAAAAACTATTATTCAATAACCCTAATTGCATCCCTATTGCTAGTTCATGTTTTTCTTGACTTCGAGCGTTGGAACCTATCATTTTATATGAAACGCCATAATTAAAGTTAGAAACATTAAACACATTATTCGGACTCTTGGTATTACTGAAAAAGGCCCCCGTAGAGAATCTTTCTCCCACAGAAAAATCTAACCCAACAAGAAAGGATTTATACGAATCGGCACTGGATGTATAATTAGAACGCTGATCTCGATATCCGGAAGTTAATCGAACTCCCAGATATTTTTCATCTGTTCTATCCCCTATTAATGCTGGATTCAAATTTAGTGGCAAGGCGTCAAATTGAGATTGTTGGTAATCTTGAGCCCTTAATTGACCAACAAATTGAAAAAAAGAGATCAAAAACGCAAATTTTGAAAGCGTACTCATTTTAATATCGTTTAAGATTAATTACTCCATACTCATTTAAAGCGGCGCCATTGAGTTCTTCTCCAACTATCACATACTCAAATGCTCCAGAAGGTTGAAGTTTTCCACTATAAGTACCGTCCCAACCCAAAAGTGGATCATTGGAACTGAATACAAGATTTCCCCATTCATTAAATACTTTCATTTGAAATGATCGAAAGGGACCGCCCCGAACAAGGAATACGTCATTTTTGCCATCACCATTAGGGGTAAAAGCGCTGGGCACCGCCACACTTGAGCTTTCTATGATAACGATGGTATCACAACGTTTAGACTCACAGCCGAATAGGCTTTTAGAAGTCAAACAAATTTCAAATTCGCCAGTAGCTTCATAATAGTGCGCTGGCTCCAACAAATTGGATGTATAACCATCACCAAATGACCATAAATAGGTGCTTGCATCTAACGAATGGTTTTTAACAAATGATTGTGATTCCGGATAAAACAATGTGTCTTCGACAAGAGTAAAATCAGCTATTGAAGGGTTTTGTAATTGAACGAAATTGTTTTGTACCAATGAATCCTTACATCCATTGGGCTTTGTAACGATTAATTTAACATCATAATTGGCTGTTGAATTATAGATATTTGTTGGGTTTTCAAGTGTTGATATTGAACCATTGCCAAAATCCCACAGGTAACCGGAACCATCATCATGAGTTGAGTTATTAGAAAATTTAACCGTGTAAGGAGCACAGCCAAAAGCCGATGGTGCGGTGAAGCTAACTATTGGCTTCAAGTCCATACCAATAGGTAGGCTAATGGTGTCTGAACAGCCCTGATCCGTTACTACTGCCAACTGAGCAGTATATGTACCAGGTTGGTTGTAAACTACTTGAGGGTTTTGTACATCAGCAGTAAATCCATTGCCAAAACTCCAATTCCATTTTTGAACATTACCCGAAGTTGAAACAGAAAGATCTTCAAATTTCGTTATGCCCCCAGCACAATTCTGGTTAACTTGAAAATTAGCAACAACCCCACTCAAGACTTGAATAAGATCTTTTTTAGTTATGGTATCTGCACAGCCACCTGGAGCGGTGGAAATTAATCTAACGGAAAACAAACCGCTTTCCCCAAAAATTTTTTTTGGATTCACAACGGTGCTCTGAGCGCCATTGCCAAAATCCCATGTATAGGATGAGCCAGCAGAGGTGTTTGAGGTGTTTGTAAATGAAACACTTAACGGAACACAACCCAAATTGTCGATAGATATAAAATTAGCTTTAGGTTTATTTCTTACGAAAAGTGTCTTGGTAACTTCATCGGAGCATCCAAAAGAATTAGTTACATCCAGGGTAACCGAAAAATTACCTTCAGAAGGATAACTACATAAAGGATTTTGAAGATTGCTTGTTGCTCCATTACCAAAATTCCAACTCCAGGATGAATTGGTATTCCCAGATTGAACCACTTCATTAAATTGAATGGGGGTGTTTATACATGCAGGTTCATGCTCGAATTCGGCTATCGGTGACTCCAAAACAGTTACGTAATTCAATTTTATGAGTGAGTCTATGCATCCGTTAGGTGAACTCACTGTTAACTTTACTGTGTATTGGCCTGCATTTGAATATATTTTAGCTGGATTTTTTAGTAACGAAAATGTATTGTCTCCAAAATTCCAATAGTAAATCGAAGCCGGATCAGTAACTGATTTATCTACGAATGAAGTAGACAGTGGTGAACACCCTGATTCCGAAGTATTAGAAAACATGACTATCGGCTTATTATCGATTGTGATGTCTTCTTTATAAATGCTTTGTAAACCATTGCTACCAGTAACAGTTAAGGTAACCGTGTATACACCTGCCACACCATATATATTTACAGGATTCTTAGAGGAACTTTTGTTAACGTCTCCAAAATCCCATTGGTAAGAAGCGATTGTTCCATTAGCATAAGAAGATTGATTAGTAAAATTTATCTCACTACGCGCACACTTGCCATTATATATAAACTTCGCTGTAGGTCGATCTACTAAAACAGTATCAAAATACGTTGAAGAGCATTCCTTATTTGTTGCCGTCAAACTAACTGGAAAAAAACCACCACCCATGTAGGTGCGAATTGGGTCTGAAGCGGTACTTTGCATACCATCACCGAAATCCCAAAGGTAAGTTGCTAAATCAGATGTATTTGTAAAAAAAACGCTGTCTTGATCAGGGCTTACAGAGAAGCTAAAAGAAGCGACAGGTATCGCTCCAACGTTGAGCGTTTGATTGGCTGAATATACACAGCCCTCATTGGTTGTTACGTTCAATATAACAGAATAAACACCGGAATCGTATATGGCCGAACCTAGTTGTGTGTTCGCTGATACTCCGTTTCCAAAATCCCAAGACCAACTTGATACAGATTTACCATTTACGTTGATAGGACCAGAAAAATATGCTGTGTCCCCCTCACACAAAGAAGTAGTAGATATCCCTAAAAAAGAGGAGCCACTTCCTAAGTTGATAAATTTATGTTTACACTCACTTCCGTTTAGGAGAGTAGTGATCGAATTAAAATCGTCAGAATCTATCAGGGTACAAGCGCTAGCCAATTTAAATCTTAAGTAGATTAATGTTGTATTCTTCGGTATGTTGTAAGATGCTATTGGACCTGATGTTGTATTACTCAGAAATTGATTAAACGGATTATAATACGTGTATGGATCCAAAGCTGAAACCATGTTGATGGTAGAGTCATAGGTCATTTCTGATTGGTTATATTTGAACCAGAAATCGAAATTACTTATCGGACCATTCGATTTAACAATGACCGGAATATCATAATAATAAGGTCCATTTCCAGAAAACAATGCTTTACTGAGGTCAAAAAACATTGTGTCATTGGCAACATCATAAGCTGGAACTGGATATTTTAGTGTTCCTGCATGCACGGTAGCAGAGAGAGTCATCGACAAAAAAATAGTAACCCCTAAAACAATGTACTTCATATCTTATCGCTTTAAATTCGCTTGATTGGTCATTTCAGTTAGAAATGATGATCTTTTTAAAACAGCTTTTTTGATGTGTGTTAACTGTAATTAAATAGTATCCAGGATTCAATTGTTCGAATGGCAAACAAATTGTTCCGCCTTGGGCTTTGATTTGGCTCACAATCTGACCATTAGTTGCACTGATGAGCGCATCTTTAAACATTGGGTCTGTGATCGTAATATCGTTTTTTACCGGGTTTTGAATGCTGTACTCACATGGTATTGGATTTGATATAATTGACAGGCCAACTCCGGGATTCCATGATGATTTTGGAGTCCAATAGAAATTGCCCGGACTTCCATTCATTAAAGCTGAGCATTCAAAAAAATCTGTAGGCTTAATAATTACATCTGAATTAGCAAGAATGAATCTAACTTTAACTAAGGTATTCTTACTTTCAATATTGTAGTTTAAATTGGGACCTGACGTTGTATTTCTCAAATAACGATCAGAAGAATTAAAAAATGAACTAGTCTCCAAATTAATATCCACAGCTGTTGTGGCATCATAGGTTAATTTGCTTTCATTGAACTTAAATGAAAAGTCAAAATTACTTATGCCGCCAGTAGTGATCACATAAATCGGAAATTCGAAATAAACACCTCCAGCACTATTATATGTTGTTGCACTAGAAAGGTCAAACACCAACGTGTCCTTATCCGATTGAGCAAAAAATAATGAATTACGAATTAACAAAATAAGTAACAATAATCTTTTCATAGCTCGATTGATTAGTCTTTGTACAAATAAGGAAGTCGCCACTCTAAAGAATGGCAACTTCCATTGAAATAAATATTGCGGTTATTTATTCACGACCACACGCTCCGTTTTACTGTATTGACCAGTAGCTATTTTAATGAAGTAGACTCCATTAGCATACAAACTCATGTCAAGTTCCACTTTTTCGTTCGCGTTAATATTGAATTGCTCCTTTACTTCCTGACCAGTAACTGTCATGATAGTCACTTGCGCATTCTGAGAAGAAACAATATTTAAAGCGCGCTGTGTTGGATTCGGGAATACATTAACAAAGTTTTCATTGATCACATTTACACCCAATGGGGTATTACTGAACACCAATTCTACAGGCTGACCGTTTAACAATGCAAGCGTATTAGAGAAATCCATCTCTTTGATTTTGTTAACACTGGCATCGAATTTAACTTTAGCGAATGTTTCATTTGTGTTGAAGAATTCCATATCGAGCGCTGTGTAACGAAGTGTCCGGTCATCCTCATTGAAATGAGCAAACCCTTCTGTTGTAGTACCGACAGAAACCATATCATTGAATGAAAATTTGTTTTCATCGAATTGGAATGCCAAGTCGATTGCATTTACGGGCTCCGATGCTTCGAAAGTTACAGGAACTTCAAAACTATTACCGTTAAAAACAGCCTTTTCAAGATCAACAATCACTTTTCCGAAAGTAGACTTCAACACACCATCCGCAGTGTATGCGTCATAGTTACCATCTACATCACCCAGCATAATACCCTTATAAGTCTCCTCAATAAGGTTCGGACAATTGGTGGTGTCTGATGCGCGTGCCGAAAGAACAGATGGTACGACTGGCACTTTATATTTG
The DNA here is from genome assembly GCA_044340465.1 of Crocinitomicaceae bacterium. Taxonomy (GTDB): domain Bacteria; phylum Bacteroidota; class Bacteroidia; order Flavobacteriales_D; family Crocinitomicaceae; genus M0103. The sequence continues at coordinate 16,630 of JBIITO010000001.1, forward strand.
GAGTAACCAACCAAGTCATTATTAGGGAACGTTGCAGAAATCTGATAAGCTGGTTTGGTCAGACGCATGGAATCCACAAAGATCCAGTCTTTTGATGGCTGTCCATTTGAAACTCCTTCAGCATTGTAGTTCCATGCCTGACGGAATTCACCAATGTTCAGTGTTGCTCTTTGCTTCAACTGAGAAATATCACCTGCACTCACAACACCGTCAAGGTTTACATCAAGAGCAAGAATCTGATAGATTGAAGGCGTAAAGGTTAAAGCATCATTCAAAAGAAGAGTCTTGCCAAGCACTGCATCATTAGCATTGATAATTAATTGCACTGTTGATGTGTTGCTTACTTCTCTTTCAATACTAAGACCCAATCCATTTTTGAGATTATGTTCAAACTGACCGGTTGTATTAGGAGTAATAGAAACAGATTGATTAACTAAAAGAGAAGTTGTGTCAGCTCCTTTCACTCGCGTGATCAAGTAGCTGTTCGGCAATGAGGCGTCATAGCGGATAGGCTGGTGGTTCTTCCAATGTCTTAATTTACCTTTGTAAGAAAGATTCTTAAATGATCTCCACTTACCTGCTGAGGCTGCTCTAGACTGAACCCCAGTAATGTAACTTTCCTGAAGGAATGATGTTGAGAACGCTGCCGAATCTACAGCTGCGAAACCACCTGTTTTCTGAAATTCAACACAAAATACTTTTCCTGTACCATTGAATTCTGAATTTGCAGGAGCACTACCCTTAAAGTTGATCTGGACAGTAAATTTACCATTCGCCGGATCATCCACATGAGATTCCTCCAATAATCCACTACTCACCAAGTCCGAAAACAGAGTTACATTTCCTGTTGGGGTTACTTTCGTTTTGTCGTAATTCAAAACAACATCATAGCCGATGACATTATCAACGGGTGAAGTTATTGAAGCTGATAATGTCATGCACAAAGTATTGATATCACACGCCTGATCAACCACATCTAACGCATAAGGCAGTGCGTTTGGATCTGCAATGTTCAAGGTTACACCTGCAGTTGTTGTTGTAGCATTTTTGTTATCCGTAGCACGAACTGTAAACACTTTAGAACCTGGAGTAGATGTCCAACTAAAGGCATATGGAGCGCTGGCGTCTGAACCTACAACTGTACCATTCACCAAAAATTCAACTAATGTAACTGTACCGTCTGCATCAGATGCATTTGCTGTAATGTTTACTGCTGTAGGAGCAATAACAGACTCAGAACCTGTAGGAGCAGTAATAGATACAGTTGGAGGAGTATTCAATGCTACTGTGATGTTTGCAACCGACGAAGTCGTTGTCAAACCTTGATCATCCGTAGCGATTGCTTTGATCTGGTGCGCACCGGCAACTGCGGTCCAATTAATAGAATAAGGCGAAGTGTTATCTGTTCCTATTGAAACATTATCCACAAGGAACTCAACTGAAGCCACAGATCCCGGAGCTGCATCACTCGCAGTTGCTGTTATAGAAACATTATCTTGCTCAATGGCTGTCGTAGGAGCAGAAACACTTACAGAAGGTGCTGTATTAGTAACAGCCGTTACCGAAATAGCGGTAGAGGTAGTTGAAGCACACTCGTTATCTAATGCAACAGCAGTGAAAGAACGAGCACCTGCCACTGCCGTGTAAGAAATAGAATAAGGTGCCGTGTTATCTACTCCTAAAGAAGTAGCACCATCAAAGAACTCCACCTGTGTTATTGTTCCACCGTTGACGTCCCCAGCAGTGGCCGTGATTGTCTGAGATGAACCCGTATACCAGGTTGCACCGGATGTAGGTGAGGTAATAGAAACAGTTGGAGGTGTATTCGGTACATACGTTAGTGATGCATTTGTTAGCTCAGATCCCGTTGGGTTTGAAGCAACATAGTTCTCTGCAATACCTGTTGCAATATTCTGGATCTGCACATTCAATTCGAAACTTAACTGACCATTTGTGGTGAACTGAGCAACCAGTACCCTGTTCTCCGCTGTTGGACCCACAATGCCACCCAATGCGGCTATTGAACCTGCGTCAATTAATACTGAGCCTCCATTGGTTTGATCTAAAACATCAAGAGCAGATCCTAACCCAAGTCCGTTAGGTACTACATAATAAGTTGATCCAACAGGAGGAGTGTTTGGAACGAAACCGTCTTTTGCACCAGAGCCTGTAATCGGATCACCAAAACATCCACCAGGATTATTTGCAAGTATAGATTGAGCATTCCCTATCGAACCATCTGAATCCAATGATTTTTGAACCCCGATGTAACCACCTCCTGCACCTCCGGTAGCAAACCAAGAGTCGATCATGGCTGTGTTTTTGCGAATGTTGGAAGCACTAATTGTATTTGGATTAAGTGATACCCCATAAGTTGGATCATTGTAAAAGGCTGTGGTAGTATTTACTTTGAGTGCATGTGCAGAATTTCCGAACAGTAGGTTAAACTTATACCCAGCAGCCATGTCAACATACACACGATAGGTCACCGAATTAGTCGTAAGAGGTGTTACGGCTCCATTTGCAGATGCATTGGAGACGTCAGCAGCATTTGCTTGGTAGTATTTCTCTACAATGATCCCTTCCAAACCTTGCGCATGCGTAAGATTTCCGATCATTGCAAGCCCAAATCCAAGCAATAATTTTTTTGTGTTCGTTTTCATTTTTATTTTTGTTTTTTCGTGTTGTTTAATAGCACCTCGTAACGCATTTAAAAAGCGATAAAAAGTACCTGTTTCACGGACAGGGAACTATGATTGTTACGAGGGCTATTAAACGATTTTTCTTAGTTACAAGTCGTATTAAAACCAGGAGCGAAGATTAAGAAGTCATTCACGTCTGTGTCACCGTCTTTGTCCAAGTCGGTTGGACAAGCTTTTACACCCAAGGTTTGACCAAGCACTTGAGAATAAGACCAGTCGGACAACCAGTTCTGACCAGGCGTAGAAGAGAACGCACCTCTATAAGGAGCAGGCTCAAAGAAACCATCAGATGGAGGTGTTGGGCATCCCGTGATAGATAGTGGCGTGGTTGGTACCGGATCATTTTTGGTGATGATCGCATTGGTGTTACCATTTATGGCAAATGCTGAACTGAAACCTGTAAGCGAAGCTAGTACATCGTTTTTGTCTGTTGTAGTGAATTGTGTTGTTTCGGTAGTGTTAGCAGCTGTACCATTGGCAGCCAAAGTGCTACCATTAATTACCAAAGAGTTTGTGTTTCCTATCAAGGTATTACACTTAATTTTCAAACTTTCAGTATTTGCATCAGGATCTTGCTGAGCCACTTCAGTAGTCCAGTTTTGGTATGAATTAAAGGTACGTCCATTCGTAATTCCTTTTTCAATATTGATACCGTTTTTAAATCCAGCAATAATTGAATTGTAAAGCTCACCTTCAGCACCATCTTTAAAGTTGGCTCCTGACAAAGATCGGTTGTCCGCTGAACCAGTAGTTTTACTGTTACCCATTAAAGTAAAGTTGTACAATATAGGATGTGATCTTGGTGTAGCGTTATTTGAATTGTCATCAGAATCTGCTTCAATACCATTATCATTGTCAGCACTAACATTGCCAGTACCACCCTGGTCAGCCTTCATTCCGTAAAAGAATTGCGCTTTACCTGTCCAACCTAAATCGTAATCGAACATGTCATCGTTACCAAAAAGTGTAGTACAATATTTAAGATTCACTGTTCCACCGAAAACCTCGATATTATCATCTGCACACGAAACGATTTCAATGTGTTCAATTTTAGTACCACGACCAACCGAAGCAAGTGTTAAACCATTGATCTCAGAACCTACTAAAAGGTTCGCTCCTGAGTGACGGATGGATACATACGTCATTACACCTGAATTGTCATTGTCATCGAAAGAACCTGTATTTGTATAGTATGCACCAACATAACTTGCTACGGTTCCACTAGTTCCAGAAGTTGGAGCAGTTCCAGAAGCAGGTGCGACATAAGTCATAGAACTAAAATAACCCGTTGCACCTGGATTTGGATAATCTCCTCCAAAAGTGATTACATCACCTGCAGTAACAGCAGCAGTAAGGTTAGCTGAAAGGGTAAGAGTTGTCGTAAAAGGACCAGTACCTGTTTGGGCAATACTTAAAATTGTCGAACCTGCCGCAATACCTGTTCCAGACACCGTTTGACCCTGAACGACGTAAGCAAGTGGTGAAGCCGAGCTAGAAAGTGTCAATTTGTTCTGTCCGGAAGCATTTGAGCCAGACACCGCATTTCCTGCCGTTAAATCAAACGTGTAGGACCCTGAAGGCGAAGTTGAAAGCACTGTACCATCTGGTATGCTCGTAGCCACCCCAAACTGATCTTGAGGATAAGAAGATGCAAAACCTTCAATTACTCCTAAACCATCTGCAACCGCCATTTTACCACCTTGCCCAGGAACGAACGGACCGTTGGTCGCCAACTTAAGGTTGTTGGATGCTTTGCCTAATACAAGCACCCCTCCCCACATACCTTTATTTGTAACTCCGTATGAGCCGTTAAGTGGGTCTGCGGCAGCCGTAAATACAATTGGACATGATTCTGTACCGGGAGCCATAATTTTACCTCCTCGTTCGATGATCAATGCCGTAGCAGCAGCAAGCGAGGGCGCAACGGTACCTTTTATTACTGTTCCTGGCTCGATGGTTAGCGTTGCACCAGGTGCCACATATATTTTTTGATCTAATGTCCAGATTTTGTCACACGTTAAAGTGACATTTCCCGTTATTTCACCTCCATAAGCAGAGGCGGCAAGGTTGGTCCACGCACCATTCGCCTGCGCCAAACTTTGAATCGTTTGCGTGGTTCGAGAGGTAGTGGAAGGACAGCCACAAGCTGCACCCAGGTTTTGTTGTGCAATTGACGCACTTGTTCCCAACACTGACATTGAGGCCAGCGTAAGTAGACTTTTCATCGTCTTTTTTGTTTTCATAAATAAATTATTTCTCGTTTACGAAGCAAAATTATGAGGCGGGTATGCCTTGAATATTAGCCCGAAATTATTTCTCTGCTAATCTTTTGCTCAAAAAGCGTACTAACGATATTAAGAATGCGTTAACTAGTTAACTATATTTAAAGAAGACTAAAGACTTCTTACCATTCCCATCTGGATACCACTGGAATATAAGCGACAAGGCAGCTCGCCTTTAGTCAATGGATTTATTTGAAATTGTCCGCAGAATTGCGTTCGAAAATTCCAGTTCTGATTCATACGAACACTTAGACCTATAGCCAACTGACCAAACACGGCAAAGGAAAAAGATCCCGGATAAACGGTAGTTCTTTGTAATGCATAGGCCTCATTGGTTCGATAAACAGCACGACTCTTTAATAAGACCGAAGAAACAAGCGCAGGTTGAAGAACCAACTGAAGTTTCTCATTTACTCTTTTGTAAAAATTACACCCTAGAGGAAACTGAAGGTAATGAAAGTTTAAGCGGTAGGATCGAAATCCATCCATGGTTTGGTCCTTATGTTGATACCCGTAATTACTATATGCTATCCCCACGAAGAAAGATTTTCTCTCGGAAATTCCAAATTCATAGTTTATAAATGCACTACAACTAAGTTTTACCTCATGCGTACTGTCATGTTGCCGCTTGATCCAAGACAAATCTTCATTTTTTAATCCAAAAACACGATAGTTTACTGAGGGTGAAAAACCAAATGCCACAGCCTGCAATTTGTCTCGCTGAGCTAAACAACAGAGGGAAAGTGTAATAAATATTAAAAATAAAGTACTCGTTTTCATATGTAAATAATTTGTCTTTTAAAGGTCATATGGAATACGCCATGCTATTTTCATCGGTGCTTGCGCGAGGAGTTTGCATGGCTATTTCATAGAATTAATCTTTTACGCAACGTACACTCATGCCATATTGGACATGAGCTAATTGCCTGAAAATGGTTTTTTTCTTCGCATCAAAATAACGATACCATGCTTCTGAACCATTGAGAGTTGAAGTCCAAAAGAAAGCCATATTCGCATTAACAGAGGCTATTCCATTGAATGTTTTGCACCCTGCCGGTAAAATTTTCATCTGATACTTATCGTTCCCGAAAGGCACACTATTCGTAGGCCAACCTTCCGAATAATTGGGCAATAAGTCTTCCGCTTCATCAGTACCGCGCCATGCAAATGCGCCTACTTCATCATTCGACATGCCGATAAACCGTTCCAAGTCTTTCCAGTCTTCATCTGTGGCAACATGCCAACCTGACGGTGCTAATTTCTTATCGCCTTGAATGGCTGACTGATTATATAAAAATCCATAAATCGAGTCGTTCAAAAAAGTGAAGCATGGGTCTGTACAGTTCGCCCACAAAGTATCTGAAGAAAAAATCGGAATATACTTGATTTCTGACCCATCGTTAAATTTGGTTACTTTCAGATTTTCTGCCATCCACCACTTTCCTCCAAGCAGAACTGTTTTGTAGACATTACCCTCAATATCCTTGACAGTTCCTGTTTGAATAGGCGCTTCTTGTGTTTCCTTTTTGCATGATGATACGGCTAAAGCGAATACCGTAATCATCCAAAAAAACTTAGTGTTCATATTAGTTGGATTTAACAAGGATGAGTGTTTTCACTTTTTCACCAATTCGCACATTTAAATGATATAAACCATTTTCCAAATGAGAAACATCGAGGGATTCGCCAACGATTTTGTCCGAACCAGGAAGACTTTTTTGCAATACCTTCAACCCGTAGGCCGAGAATAACTCATAATCAATAGTCTCGTCTGTTATTCCCGAATATATATTCATTTTGAAATCTCCGTTGCTTGGGTTTGGATAAACATCCAACTCAAATGATTCTCCCAAAAGCACAGGACACACTTGCGCGATATCTCTACCGTTGCAAAGCCCGGGATAGCAGCACAAGCCTTGCACATTGAAATTGGCAGTTGGATCAAAATTACATGCTATGGAATCCATACAACCGAGAATCAATGGCGTCAAACAGGTATTAGGTTGTAAACAAGCAACCCTCGGGTCGTATTCAAGGTAAGAGGGGTCATTGCAACCGCATTCCAGTGGATAGATCAAAAATGGATGGTATGTTTCCCCAGCTAATAACACACTATCTGAACCGACAAAAACAAAGTTTTCCAGAGCACCATTTACCCATCCCTCTATTTCTAAATTCAGATGAAATGATAACTCCCCTTTGGTGGTGACCTGAGCAATGAGTATCTGATTGCTATCAGGTATTACTCCAACCGTACCAGAGTTTCTTAATTCAAATTGGCGACTATTGAATTCCGTTCCGGGAACGACTGAGCCAAAAATGCTACTATCAACTCCGGTTACAAAATCGGTAACTCCGTTAGCAAACCAGTTCGAGGGTTTTTTAACCAATGTATCCATACCATCTGCCACAGTTAATGGTCGCCCACAAGAAGGATCAATATTGGTAAGCAAACCAGAAGGTTTCATGGCGCTTCCGCCATCATTATTTATTCCCCCAATAAAAGAACCATCCAAATCAGAATCTTTTGGCAAGCCGAAATACGTTTTACTTCCCTGTGTTTTAGTTGTCTGACCAATTGTGAGCCAGCTATCCAAAGCAACGGTATTCTCTGAATAACGCGCTTTTACAAAATCTTTAGCAAAGGTTTGGCCATCAGACGAGTGATTATAAAAAGGTTCCGTACTCTGAATAATAAAGGGGTGGTTTTTATCGCCGTATAACTTTTTAAGAACATAACCGGGAGCTAGATCCACATAGATTCGATAGGTTGTGCTTCCAACCGGCAGTACTCCTCCAATGGTATTTGTAGCATCGTTAGCATCACTCACATAATATTTTTCGACGAAGACTCTCTCCAGCTGAGCAAATCCCGATAAACCTAACAAAAGGAATATCAATAAAAGGCAATATTCAGTACTCTTTTTCATTTCGCTATAATTTGTAGGCAAGGCCAAGTGTAAATACTGTTCCGTATCTGAAACGGTCAAAATCAGCGTACCCATCGTTCAATTTATAGGCTCTTAGAACAGGTGCATTAAGAATGTCTCTGACCGTTAAGCTAGAAGAAAAATGTTTTCCTAAGGTTTTGGTGACCTTAAAGTCAAGAGAATGTCTCGGCATTTCATAAATATCTGGCCTTCCTTTTAAAATCCCTGTGATCACAAGCCTCGGTCCTTGCACGTTGTAGCTCACTGTTGCTGTCAATCCTAGGGAATCCGATTTATAGGATAAAATACCGTTAATTATGTATGGCGCCTGACCAAACATTGTTCGTTGAACGGTATCAATTGGTATATATTCGATTTGATTTCCTGTCAAGATGATAAAATCCTTTCGGACATATTGAGAATACGACTTGACAAAAGTTAAATTGGTTCTAAATTCCAAAAATTTACCAATTTGCTTTTTTCCTTCCAGTTCGATTCCTGCGACATAAGAATTCTCATTATTATCCCAGGTGATTCCAGAACTACCAAAACCCATTTCAATATGGTTTGTAAAGTCTTTATAAAATAAACTGAATGAAACATTATCGTTATTCCTAAAATAGGACTCAAATCTAAAGTCGAAATTATTGACCTCGGTAACCTTAAGGTTCGGATTTCCATAAATTAAGGTTCTGAACTCGTTATCATAAACGGCAGATGCACTCATCTCACGTATATTTGGACGAGCTACGGTCTGACTGAAATTGAATCGTAGATTCGTAGTTACTTTCTCTTCATTTCCTAACTTGAGTATCAGACTTCCCGATGGTAATAAATCAACTTGATCAATAATTCCCGGATTAATCAATGGATATCCAGGAATATTTACCCTTCTTCCGTCATTGATACCATAACCCAAAAGATCATATATGTATATATCAGACAACAACCCTGCTTTCTCGACGCGCAAACCACCATTGAATCGGAGCCTTTTGAAGACCTCGTAATCGACTAATCCATATCCGGATAGAATTGTACTATTTCCTATCGTTCGATTCCAATCCCAAATTTGATCCTGATAATAGAAATCAATTTGACCATTGGAAATCATGAACTTATCAGGAATTAAGTACATGTCAATATCATCGTTTTGCAACCCTTCGAATGCAACTTTATTCCCCTGAGCAAGAAAATATTCATCCTGTTTAGAATTTCTATGCATCGCTTGATAAGCTGATCCAAACTTAAGTTTTCTTACAAGCTTCTTTTCCGGTTTAATCAAAGGAACCTCAATGGATAATCGGGTATCGAGAAGGTTCTCACTAAGGTACCTGTAGTAGCGACGAATACCATCGCCTGCATTTGGTGAAAACTGATACCCCTCAATAGAGTCACCTATTCTAGTTGCGTCGTACTGTGTTAATTTAAAATCGGGGGCCACGCTGCTTCCCCGAGTGTAGGATACATTAGATTCGATTTTAATGTTGCTTTTTGGAAGAAGATGCTGTGATGATAATTGATAAATAAGTTGTTTGCGTTGTTCGTAGAAAATGTTTTTTCGAACACGATATTCTTGAAAATCATTCGTGTCCCATTGGGTGGAAAAATTGGCCACGTCATTCGTTCCAATATAATTTGGCATAAACAAAACGGATACCTTATTATAGTCGTTTATCTTATACGCCAAATTGCTCAGCATGCTCCATGAATTTGTTTCACGACTGATGCGCGCATCATCAATAAATTCAATTGGATAATTAACTTCCTCTGCACCTATTCTTTGTGACACGCCGTTCGCATCGTAACGGATGGTATTTCCGTAACGAAATCCAAAAATATAGCCCAGGGGCCTGCCGAACAATTTAACCTGATCACCGATACTGAAATTTTGAGTGAAATTCAATGGTGCTTTGCGATACTTTACATTCCAATTATTGGCAAAGCCATTATTAAAATCAGTGCCTTCAGGGTTAATTAGAGCATATGCTTTTTGTGCATATTGAGAGTTATACTTTTTGAGCGCCGTTTGATAGGCAGACTGATCATTCATTTGAGAAGGGTTCAACAACCCTAACTGTATCAAACCTAATCTTAAATAAGTTTCTTCCTCTGGACTTCCATCTGACCATCCCCTGACACCCAATTGGTCAAAATAACTTCCTAAGCCAAGCGCCACCATTTCCTGATAATTCGTTGGCTGAAGGATGGGAGCAGAAATTGTCGACTGAGAATCATCTCGTGAACGCAGACCACTATCAAAACCTAACCAATCCGTAGAACTTCGGTCTGAGGTAACAAAATCACGAAATGTACTTTGGGCATTGTAGCCAATTTGTGACTCTACATTTACCATTAACTTATCTGGGTAATCTTTGGTTTCTACAGAAAGGTAGGCTCCTGTCCAATCACCCGGCAGATCCGGACTCGCCGTTTTCGTAATCACTATGTTGTCCACAAGGCTTGTAGGAATGATGTCAAGTTTGATATTGTTGGTTAAGGGGTCTAGAGTTGGTATTCTTGAACCGTTGAGGGTGGTTTTTACATATCTATCACCTATGCCCCTTACTGTTATTAATCCACCACTTGTAGAAACGCCCGAAACACGTGCGACAGCCGCTGTAACATTGGCATCACCGGTTTTTTTCATCGTTTCGGAGGAAATATAATCCAAGGTAGTAGCCGAATTGATTTTCATTTTTTCCATGTAATAATCACTCGCCCTTACCTGTTTGGCAACCACTTTAACCTCCTTAATATCCCTAAGTTTATATGCTGTCATGGAGAAGTCTTTCACCAAAACCTGTTCATCTCTTAGTTTAATTCGCTGCGTGATGGTATCCATTCCCACAAAGGTTACCGAAAGCGTTTTTTCGTCGGATGTTTTGATCTGAAACGTGTAGTTACCATCCAAATCCGTTTTGGTGCCTACAGATGGCTCTTCTTTCAATGAAAGTCGTGCACCAATAATGGCTTCTCCATTTTCATCAGTCACCTTTCCAGTCAACGTTCCCTGTGAATAAGCTAGGTGAATAGAAAAAATGACAAAAAGGCACAAAAACGTTTTCATCGGAATCAAATTTTCTGTGCTTAGTTTTTAATCAGTTGGCGAACCCATTGTTGATCACCAACGGTCAATTTCAAAAGGTAAACGCCCTTTTCCATCTCATTAAGGTCAACCGATGAAACCAGTTTTCCATTGGTTGAACTAACTTTTTGTTCTTGCAAGACCTGTCCGTTAAGATTCATTAACATCCAATTATCTGAAGGTTTCGTTACCTGATAATTCGATGCGAATATGGTGGCTTTGTCTAGTGTTGGGTTGGGATACAGAATTACCTCTATTGATTGATTTGAGAAGTCGTTCAGACCAACATTGTCCTGAGGAGATGAATTATAAATCAACGTTTTTTCAAGTCGTTCGTTACCAACGGGATTCGAAGCAACATATATTTCACTTTCTCCAGGAATTGGTGTGCCAAGTTGAATGTTTAATTGAAAACTGAAATCTCCATCTGTCGTAAACTGTCCAAGTAGTACATTATTACTTGATGTCACACCTTGCACCCCACCCAATGCAGCAATCGCAGCCCCTTTGGTTAGGAATGAACCTCCTACCGTTTGGTCAAAAATATTCAGTTCATTTGTAAAACCAAGCGTATTCAATGCAGTTGGAGAACCAGGCAGCAGACCGTCTTGCGAACCAGGACCAGTAATAGGAAGACCTGCACTTGCATCGCTATTAGCAAGAATACCTTGATTATTTCCGATAGACCCATCCGAATCTTCTGTTTTGGGCACCCCCATCAAACCATTTGCAACTCCTCCGATTGTGAAATATGAATCGATCAACTGGGTGTTTTTTTTGGTATTATTCAAACTAGTGCCGCTGTAAAAAGGCACACCAAAATTGGGATCATTGTAAAATGAAGTGGTGGTTTCAACACGGAAATCGTGGTTGGCATCACCATACATCTGAATAACTCTATAACCAGGCAAAAGATTTGCATAAATCCTATAGGTTACTGAACCAACATGAAGAGGATACGGCGCATCATTATTTTTTGCATCTATTGAATCTTCTTTGTTAGAAACATAATATTTCTCGACGAAAATCCCTTCTAAGCCATTTTGAGCGTTAAGTCCAAATGCCGAAAATATTCCAAGGGTAAGTAATGTTTTTTTCATTTTTATTTTGATTTATTTCTTCTAGATTTTTGATTAATTAAAACGAGTGATTCTATCGTAAACTCATTTTCCAAAGGGTTTCTTGCTACAAAGCGTTGCGCCTTTCCATCAGGAGTACCTATTTGAATATTCAATTCATACTCAAGCCTTCCGTCGGTGGTAAGTTGGGCAATCAAAACCTTATTATGATGTAAAGAATCAGCGCCAAGACTTCCTTTACCCATACAGGCCCATGCACCATTGTTAACATAAAATTCACCACCCTGTTTTGCTCCGAAAACTTGTATGGCAGAATCGATTCCAAAAAAAGTATGAAGAGGCATGCCTACAGTGTACTTCAAACCGTCTTTTTCGCTAGGCAGAACAGAAACCTCATTTGTGCGATTGATAAGGAAGCCCTCTTCAAATTCAATAAATCCCGAGGTATCATCATCCTCTTTTGGTATTCCAAGACAAAGCTCGCCGGCCGTACCGACAGAAAGCCATGAATCGAGCATAACCGTATTTTTACCCAAACTCCTTCTCGGAATTACACTAGCCACTGCGCCTCCTTTATCGGTATTATTAAAAAAATAAGTGTTAGTTCTGAAAAAAAGAGGATGTTCCTTTGATCCATAAGCCGCTTGAAAACTATAGCCTGGTAAAAGATCAACGTATATTCGATATGTTGTGGCGTTCCTCTTAAGTTCTCCAGCATAGGAGTTAGCCTTTAAATCAGCTTTTCCCGAAACATAATATTTTTCAACAATGATGCCTTCTAGCCCCTGCTTTGTGCTTTGACAAAAGACGTTTCCAATAAAGAAGAATAGAATAAATAATGTGTAAGCTAATCTCATAGTAAGCAACGCAAACTGCGCGATGCAAGATTAGACAGAGCAGATAACTTTCAAATTAAATGTAAATTATTGTTAAGTTATGAAAGCAGCCTTTGGGTTATCAGAATTTTAAGCCTGTGTTTTGGAAATGTAAAAAGCAAACAAGATTTACTACTTTCCGATACAAAATTTTGAGAAAATGGACCCGAGTATATCTGTATCCACATCTATTTGACCAGTGATATTACCCAAGTGACGAATGGCAGCGCGGATATCCATGGCTACAAAATCAGCGGATACGCCCGTTTCAAGTCCTTGGAGTGCTTTATGAAGGTCGATGCGCGTTTTTACCAAGGACTCGTGATGCCGGGCATTGGAAACAATGGTTTCATCTGCTATACTGAAATCTCCCATCACTTCTGAAACCAATCGATCCGAGAGCGTTTGGATTCCTTCTCCGATCTTTGCGCTGATGTAGAGGTCGGCCAATGCTTTTTCTCCTTGATCTTTCATTTCATCCGTCTTATTGGCCACCACTAATACACATTTATCAGGATGCTCGTCACGAATGCTCTCCGCCCATTCACCTACCTTTTTTAAAGCCGGCACATTGCCGGCTTCCTCCAAACATAGAACGATCTTCGCCTGGCGGATTTTCTCTCTTGAGCGTTCAATACCCAGAGCCTCTATTTCTTCAGCACCCTCCCTGATGCCTGCGGTGTCGATTAAGCGAAAAAGGATGCCGTCAAGATTCAGGGTCTCCTCTATCACATCGCGCGTAGTGCCGGCGATATTACTTACGATGGCGCGGTCTTCACCGAGCAAACGGTTGAGCAGCGTACTCTTTCCTGTATTCGGTGCGCCTACGATGGCTACAGGAACACCTTTCTTAATGGCGTTACCCAATTCAAAAGACGAGGCCAAACGAGTTATGTGACTCATTACCTCTTGAACCAATGCTTTAAGTTCCGTTCGATCGGCAAACTCCACATCTTCTTCCGCAAAGTCCAGCTCCAGTTCAACCAGAGAGGCGAAATGAATCAATTTCTCTCGAAGGTCTTTAAGGTCTGATGAAAATCCTCCGCGAAGCTGTTTCAATGCCACATCATGAGCGTTACGTGTTTGAGCTGCAATGAGATCTGCCACTGCTTCTGCCTGAGAGAGATCCATTTTTCCATTCATGAAGGCCCGCATTGTAAATTCCCCGGGATCAGCCATCCGGCAACCTGATGCACACAAACATTGTAATATCTGCTGCTGAATATAGGGCGAAGCATGACAGGAAATCTCCAGGCTCTCTTCTCCTGTAAAACTTTTTCCGGATTGAAACACCGACACCAAAACCTCATCAATTACAGCACCGTCGCCAGTCTTCACTACTCCAAAATGAATGGTGTGCGATGCTGCTTGTGTCAGATCTTTGGAAAAAACAGGTCCAAAGCATTTCAATGCCTCTGGGCCCGAAACGCGAATAAGCGCTATTGCACCTACGCCATTGGGCGAAGCCAAAGCACAAATGGTATCATTTTTCAAATTCTGTGAACGCACGAAACAAAGGTAGGTCATTCGAGTTGCAGGTTGCGAATGTTAAGAAAATAAATCCCTCATGTTTTCCCGATTTTATAATTGCGTTATGCTTTTGTAAACCGAAGTCAGGGTTCAGAGAAGTATCGTAACCTTGAGAAAAAAATGGCAAATTCCGTATTACAACATCTCTTTCCGAACGGAAATTTCATCCTTGGTCACTTACATCATTCTGCTGACAGAGTTCACTCCTTGGGGCTCATCCTTTACAACGTGGTTCATGAAAAAAGTACCGACAAACGAAAAGAATTGTTGGATCATTCAGCACGTTTACACAAAGAAACCCTTGCTGAATCCAGGCTACTTTTCGAAACGCTTTCCAAAAACCTCATCACTCCTTTTGACCGTGAAGACATCTTCGCTATAGGTAGTGGACTCAAAAGTATTTCATCCAAAACAGATTCCCTGATCCGTTTCATTGAGCAAAATAAGTGTAATTCAGAAAATACAGGCCTGAAGGAATTGACTTTGAGTTTCACTCAAGCTTCGGCAGCCATGACGCAAGTCGTTCAAGGACTCGAACATGTTCAACAGTATAAAAAAACATATGGGTCTATTCTTGATATGAAGGAGCAAATCGTCCATATCAATGAGATCTGTGAAAGATCTATGATCCACTGTTTCGATGAGATCGAATCCATCAAGTTGATACTTATCAATATTGACCTCTACATTTACTTTGATACGCTATCTGAAAAACTTAAGGAACTTGCTCAGGTCGCGGAGGGATTCATTGTCAAATATGCCTGAGTTAATCGCGAGATTCATAATTATTTAATATCTGCTTAATATTTAGGTAACATTTAAGTAGGTCATGAAACCTACATTTAGAGAAAAAAGTATGCGCCAATTTTATTTGTTTCTTTCGTTGCTGCTGATCACGTCTTGTTCGGTGACACGCAACATTTCCACTGAAGGGTTTTCCATCGAAGGGAACCTTGTTTCTTATAAAGGCGCTGCTATGGCGGAACTTGTTGGTGTAGAATTTGCGCTCGACGACGGAAAATTCGTGCGGGAATTAACCTTCAAATTGAAAGAAGGTTCGGACAACAGCGTGATCAATAACCTGATTGTTTTTCTACACCAAAAACACCCCGACTATGAGATCGAGGTGGAAATTGATGTTGAACATTACGAAAATTTAAAGCCCTAACCTAGAAATTTATTTGAGCTTGTAACCTGAGTAATCTTCCCGATTGAAAATTGTCTTGGTTGGCGTAATCCTCAAATCGTCTGTGGGAAATGGTATACATTGCCAACAATTCAAAGGTTTTGTGGGGCTGCCATTCAAATCCGATTTCGTATTCGTTAACCTTATAGCTTCTGGCGTCTAATTCGTGCTTCTTGCCTCCTTCATAATATTGACCTCGAGCGAAAGGAATAAGAACCTGCTTTCCGAGCTTCAGCATGTACGAAAGAGTTATATATCCTCCTTGAAGATTTTGCACTTCAATCGAGTCTGACATTTTGTTGAATTCAGGTCCTTTACCCACATTATACTCGGCTTGAATACCGAAAGGTTTCGGATATAAAACGAAGGTTCCTGCAACACGCTCATCCAAATATGTTGACTCTTCATTTTTCTTTACGCCGTTTGAAGTACTAAGAAGAGTAAATTGCCCACTATACGCCTGAATTCCAGGTTCTATTATTTGATTTTTGATTTTAATTGGACAACTCAATCGCGACACAAAATGAAGATTATTATTTCTTTCGGTTTGGTTCGCAGTTTGACCATTGTACGCTCCAAAGGCAAAAACACCATAATCACCGGATCCTTTAAGACCATCGCGAACCAATGAAGAAAGTAATGTTCGAGTGCCTTTGGGTGCCCAATAGAAAAATGCACCTAAATCACGTTCATTTGTAACCGCACTATTCAATGCATCATTACGGTCCAGTGGAATACGGTTTTGGCTGGACTGCATGTTTTCAAAACCATAGGGCACCTTACTCTGTCCGACTCTGATTCTAAACTCATTGTTTTTATCTAATCCAAGGTCAAAATAAGCATCCCTAATTTGGGCAACATGACCGGTAGTTCCTGCCGATGATGCCAAATCCGGTTGAATGTAAAAGTATACCCTCGGAGAAATTTGTCCGAAAAAGATAATTCTGGCACGTCGTATGAAAAATGCACCGTTGTCGCCCCAGGACCGGTCACACTGTTCACATTTTAAATCAGGATTAGTTTCAAAGAGGCGATTATACCTTGTTTGAACATAACCACGGATCTGTACATTTTCGTACCACGCTTTCGTTTTGCCTTGATCTTGTAATGAAACAACTGGTTTTTCAACTATACTGTCTTTTTGTGCGTTGATCAAGCCTGTAACAAGCACCAACGTTAATGTTAGGATTTTGCTTTTCATTTGAGTATTCGTTTTTCGATGTGCAAAGCTATATCCTTAATACCTGGGCAATATACTGTTAATGCTTATTTAAGATTTTAATAATTTTCTTAACGGTATGTTAACATTATTGAAAGGTGTAATTCCAAGACACTTGCTCCGTCAGAAAATTAGTTTGTTTGTTTGTTTTTAGTTCTATTACAATTATTTATATCACTTATATTTTACAGTGTTCATGCCTATTTCTTTGTTGATCTCTCTTTTTGAGTGAGTACTTGAAATACAATTATTGATATCTCAAAATCCCAACGTTATCTTTACGTTAACATTTGGATGAGCAATCTACCGACGTGAAGTAATCCTCTACTTTTGGCAACAAATCGATAATTATGGCATCAGGTATACTTAAATTCTTTTTACCGAAAGACAGAGTGTTTTACACTCTATTTGAAAACGCAAGTGCAAACCTGGAAACACTTGGAGCAAAGCTAGTTCAGTTAGTGAATGAAGCAGACTATAATAAGCGCGCAACTTTGATCAAGGAAATGGAAGATCTGGAACACCAGAATGACCTACTTACGCACAATATCTTCATCGAACTTGGTAAAAACTTTATCACACCTTTTGACCGTGAAGACATTCACAGTCTGGCATCGGCACTGGATGATATTGCTGACTACATTTACGCGTCTGGTAAAAAGATCAACTTCTACAAGATCGATCCAACGACTGACTCAGGCATTCAAAAGACGGCTGACTCGATTCAACAAGCGGTTCTTGCCGTAAAAAGTGCAGTACTCGAATTGCGCAATCTCAAGAACACGCAAAAGATTGTTGAGTGCGTTATAAAGATCAACAGCATCGAAAATACAGCAGACGAGATCTTCGACTTAAGTATCGAGAAACTATTTGATTCGAATGTGGATGCCAAAGAATTGATCAAAAAACGCGAGATCTATCAAACAATGGAAACGGTAACAGACAAATGCGAAGACGCAGGAAACGTGATCGAGTCCATCGTAGTTAAATATGCTTAATTTCTATATTTTTAAAGAACACGTATGTTATCGTTATTAATAGTCATCATTGTCATTGCCTTGTTATTCGACTTGGTAAATGGCTTTCACGATGCCGCCAACTCGATTGCAACGGTAGTTTCTACAAAAGTGCTTACTCCCTTCCAGGCTGTAGTCTGGGCGGCAGTATTCAACTTTGCGGCTTTCTGGGTCTTCGACATGAGTGTCGGAAACACCGTCGCCAAAACAGTAGATAATTCCGTGATCGATCTATGGGTTATCCTTGCCGGACTTCTTGCCGCAACCGCATGGAACCTGCTTACTTGGTGGCTTGGACTTCCTTCCTCCTCCTCACACACGTTGATCGGTGGGTTTGCCGGTGCCGCCATTGCTCATGCTGGATTCGATGTGTTGAAATGGGAAGAGATTATCAAGCCCATTCTATTCATTTTTCTTGCCCCTGTTATTGGTGGTATTATTGCCTTTCTCATTGCGCTCGTTACCATACAGCGTTCGTTCATCAAAAAGATTGGCTTTTCTATCTTGCTTTCATTCATTACCGTTTACGCTTCGTGGTATTACAAAGATTTCATTGATCTGAAACCTATCATGATCTGGATCATTGGTATTACTCTTGGTATCTTCCTTGTGGTATATATAGGTTATCAACTCATCCACGGAAGAAAACAAACAGCCGTGAAAGAATCCACGATGTACAAGCGCCTTCAATTGCTTTCTTCTGCGGCCTTCTCTTTAGGTCATGGTGGTGCGGATTCACAAAAAGTAATGGGAATCATTTGTGCTGCACTGATCGTTTTTGCCAATGGTGTTCGTGATGGCAGCGCTGATGTAAAACAGGTTCCGAATGCATTGAAATGTGCGGAGATCGTTCAGATCAAATTTCATGATGACGAAGGTAAAGTGAAGAAGTTCAAACCAAGCGTTGTTGTTGCGGAAGGTCATGTTTACTATACAGATGGCAAACACATCATGGATGGGGAAACAAACGACAGGATCTATGAGGATAAAAAGTTGGTATCAGGAACTGATCTAAACGCCCCTTTCTTTTCAATGTTAAAGAAAGAAAAAATAAAGGCTGAAGACTTTGACAAGGCAGTAAAAACATTGAAACCTCTGTTGGTCTATACGAGGAAGAAAGAAATTCATGATCTGGAAACAGATGCGAGAATCTTTGATGGTAAAACGCTGGATACCACTTATCGTTATGCCGGTTTCTTCAGCAAATTTGTGGATGAAAAATCATTTGAGCTGCTGGAAGATCATAAGATCGAAACCAAAGTAAACAATGATTCCATGCCGTGGTGGATTGCTTTCGCCTGTTACCTGATGATCGGACTAGGAACCCTCATGGGTGGCTGGAAGATCGTTAAAACCATGGGAACCAAGATCACGAAAGTAACCCCGCTGGAGGGTGTATGTGCAGAAACAGCAGGTGCTCTTACTCTTTTCACGGTATCCCAGTTTGGAATACCGGTTTCTACCACTCATACGATCACCGGATCGATTATTGGTGTGGGGGCAACGAAACGACTCAGTGCGGTGCGTTGGGGAGTTACGGTTAATCTACTATGGGCATGGATACTTACCATCCCGGTGAGTGCCGTTCTTGCAGCAATCTTCTATTTTGTGATCAAAATGTTCAACTGATTCGAATAATCAATCTATTTGAAGGGCCTTTCAGGGCCCTTTTTTCATTCTTAACCTTAGTCAACTTTTATATGGGATCCTTGTTTTACTTTTGAACCAGTAAAAACAAAGCATATGTCGCTTAGAAGGACATTTTTAAAAAGGATCGGACTTGGCTTTTTATCGATGCCAATGATTAGCTGGAATTCAAACGAAAAAGAACAACAAATGGCTTCAAAAATACTTCAGATCAAACCTCTGGGATTTCAATGGGAAACACAAGATCCCTTTCTGTTTTGTGTACATCACGAAGACCAGTATCCCAAAGGCAACGAGCAGATGGGTCCAGACACATCGCTTTCCGGTAGATATTTAGGACAGGATTTCATCGTAAAAGACGGATTCCGCATGTATCATGGAACCGAGGTTCCTGGTTTCCCTGGACACCCGCATCGTGGTTTTGAAACCATCACCGTGGTGCGCGAAGGTCTGGTAGATCATGCGGATTCAACAGGTGCGTGTGGTCGCTATGGAAATGGCGACGTGCAATGGATGACAGCAGGAAAAGGCGTACAGCATTCTGAGATGTTCCCTTGTCTTCATGTCGATAGAGAAAATCCGCTTGAGCTATTTCAGATCTGGCTTAATCTCCCGGCAAAAAGTAAAATGGTTGAACCGCATTTCAAAATGCTGTGGAGTGAGAATGTGCCTAAAAGATCTTATTCTGACCAAAACGGGAATACCGCTCACATTGAAGTACTTGTGGGAGCTTTTCAAGAATTGAAAGCGGCTTCGGCACCACCTAACTCATGGGCGGCAACAGATGCCAATGAAGTAGCGGTTTGGAATATTCAACTTGAACCAAATACGCAATTTGTGCTTCCGGCAGCAGGAAAAGGCATTAACCGTACCGTTTACTATTACGCTGGAAACGGTATGGAAATCGAAGACCAAGTCATCCCGAATTATCATGCGGTGATCGTGGATGCGTCGCAGGAGCTACTATTGCAGAATTCCGCTGAGCCAGCGAAGATTCTTGTGCTACAGGGAAAACCGATCAATGAACCGGTGGTTCAGCACGGACCCTTCGTGATGAATTCCAAAGAAGAGATCTACCAGGCATTTTCAGATTACCAACAAACCCTCTTCGGAGGATGGCCCTGGCCGAAAAACGATCAGGTACATGCCCGCGAGTTGGGAAGATTTGCGAAACATTCGGATGGAACTGAAGAGGTGAAGGGATGAATTTGAACAAGGAGCATCCTTTGACGGGCTCAGGAGCCGGAGCAAGGATTAGTTTTGTTGATCATTCTATTATTTTGATTTCGAAATAGCTACTCAATGAGATGAGTTGTTTTATTTAGAACAACACCTTTCCTTATTCCTTGTTCTAAAACTACTTCCGTTTCTTCTGAAAAAAGGAAAGCATCAACTCTGAACATTCCTTTTCCAGAGCACCATTCGTCACAAGCGTTTTTGGATGGTAAAGCTGGTTTTGAAAACGACTCGCACCACGTTTTTCGTCCCGTGCCCCGAAAACGATCTTATCAATCTGCGACCAATACAAGGCTCCGGCACACATCACGCAGGGCTCAATGGTTACGTATAGAGTGCATCCCGATAAATATTTTCCGCCGAGGTATTCCGAAGCTGCCGTAATCGCTTGTATTTCTGCGTGCGCCGTTACATCGTGAAGGTGTTCTGTAAAATTATGTGCACGGGCGATCACCTGATTGTTGGCAACTACGACCGCACCCACGGGCACCTCATCCACATCAAATGCCTTTTGTGCTTCCATAAGTGCCTGGCGCATGAAATAGTCATCATTATAAGGAGAGATCATATCCGTCTTTTTTTCAAAATTAATCGTTTGAACGAAACACTAAAACTTTGGCTACCTTTGGGTCACAGAGCAAACGCATGACAACAATACAACCTTCCCCGCTGCAAAAAGGTGATCTGATTTACATTACCGCGCCTGCCAAGGCGATAGAAAAAGAACATTTAGCCTTTGCTATTCAATTGCTCGAAAAAGAGGGTTTCAGGGTGTTACTTTCAGAACATTGTGGAGGTCAATACCATTATTTTTCAGGCACTGATGCCGAACGCATGGCCGATCTGCAATTTGGTCTCGATCATCCAGAAGTAAAAGCCATTCTGTGCGCCCGCGGTGGATACGGATGTGTGCGTATCGTCGATGACCTTCAATGGGCAGGGATACTACGAGAACCGAAATGGCTCATCGGGTTCAGCGACATCACCGTGTTTCATCAGCGGCTGCAACGTTTTGGTTTGCAGAGCATTCATGGAACGATGGTGCTGAATTTTAGAGAAAACTCTGAAGAAGCAATGATCTCCATGTTACGTGCTTTGAGAGGAGAGGCCTATACCATTTCTGGTCCAAGAACAAATTACAATAGAACAGGGCTGTCCGATGGAGAATTAGTGGGCGGTAACCTAAGCATTCTTTACAGTCTGATCGGCACCAATGACCGGATCGATTATTCAGGAAAGATATTATTCTTTGAAGATCTTGCCGAACACATCTATCATATAGACCGGATGTTATACACCTTCAAAAAGGCTGGTATCTGGGAAAAGATAAACGGTTTAATCGTAGGAGGAATGACAGACCTCGAAGACACTGCCATTCCGTTTGGCAAACAGATAGAAGAGCTCATTCTGGAACAATTAGCATATAGAAACATCCCCGTTGCATTTGATTTTCCAGCCGGACATATCAACGACAACAGAGCGCTCATCCTGGGCAGGAACAGTCAGCTGAACGTTTCCGAATCGGGCTCGGAACTGTGCTGGCTATAAAACCACAAACCGTTTCATACATCGTGAGCCATCTCGTTCCACAGAACAGATGTAAGATCCTGTAGTTATATCTTCCAGTGAAACCCTTCCTTCAGCACCAATGATCCAGGTGCCTACGTAAATACCAGAGGTACTGTAAACGGTTACGATTGAACCTTCCTTTCCTTCGATTGTGAGATTACCTTCTGAAGGATTTGGAAAAACAGAAACCTCAAGTGCGGATGCTTGAACAGCATTGGAAATCTGTAGGATATCATTGTCATGCCCTTCTATTGTGGAACCTTGTAAGTGGGATTGCTCTTGCGAATAAACGCAGATGAAACTTAAAATTGCTACAAATAGAGAAATCGTTTTCATGGGTGTTTTTTCCAAAGAACGCAGGCTTTGAGACATTGTAACAATTGAACTATCTATAATGAGTCTAAATAAGAACCTTCGTCGCCTGAAATTGTTGTATCTATTAAATTTGTCCTGTTTAATTAAACGCATTATGAGTAAATCTGCAATATTATCATCATCCATCGCTAAGAAATACTGGATGGCGGTCACCGGCCTCTTTTTGTGCCTGTTTCTCGTTGGCCACTTACTTGGCAACCTTCAATTGATCTTGAAGACAGGTGAAGAGGGCCGAAGAGCATTCAATGAATATGCCTATTTCATGGGACATAATATTTTCATTAAAGTTCTATCCTATGCTACCTACGTCTCTATCCTTTTCCATGCAGTGGACGGGTTGATGCTCGCTATACAAAATCGAAAAGCACGTCCTGTGAAGTATGCCTACAACAATCCATCTGCAAACTCTTCAGGCGCAGCAAGACAGATGGCGGTTCTGGGTACGGCCATTCTGGTGTTTATCGTAATCCACATGGCTAATTTCTGGTGGAAAGTGAAAGTTTCTTCTGAACCATTCCCGGTACACACCTACGTGATTAGCTCAACCGATCAGATGGGAATGGCTAAAACAGACACACTTTATTACACGCACACCCCAAGTTTGCAACCGGTTCCGGTCAATCCGATGATTGTTGTGAAGAACGGTACTGAACTTTACTTTAAGGAAGTAAACGTTAAAGTAGGAGATACTTACAAAGACTTGCACAAGATCGTCATGGCCTTCTTCGGGAAAAGTGTAAATGGTGCACCGGTGAACGAATACGCCCTATTCGCTGTTGTTCTTTACGTGTTGGCAATGGCTGTTCTATCTTTTCACCTCATGCATGGTTTTTCATCAGCATTCCAGTCACTTGGATTAAACCACAAAAAGTACATGCCGGGAATAAAACTTTTCGGAAAAATCTTCGCTATTGTAGTTCCTGCTGCATTTGCGATCATTCCGGTACTCATTTTCCTTAGTAAATAGAATTAATCTTCTTCAACTATGTCAAAGTTAGATTCGAAAATACCTGAGGGTCACATTTCACAGAAATGGACCGATCATAAGAACCACCTTAAACTGGTTGCGCCGAATAACCGTCCCAAGATCGACATTATTGTGGTGGGAACAGGTCTTGCTGGAGCTTCTGCAGCTGCTTCACTAGGGGAAATGGGTTACAACGTGAAAGCATTCTGTTTTCAGGATTCACCACGTCGTGCGCATTCTATTGCCGCTCAAGGAGGTATCAATGCTGCGAAAAATTACCAGAATGATGGTGACTCTGTCTATCGCTTGTTCTATGATACGATCAAAGGAGGTGATTACCGTGCGCGCGAGGCAAACGTGCATCGATTAGCAGAAGTTTCCGGAAACATTATTGATCAATGTGTGGCTCAAGGCGTTCCTTTTGCTCGTGAATACGGCGGTTTATTAGACAACCGTTCTTTCGGTGGAACACAGGTTCAACGTACATTCTATGCTGCTGGTCAGACAGGACAACAGTTATTGCTCGGTGCATATTCTGCACTTTCACGTCAAATTGGTTTAGGTCGTGTGCAAATGTACAATCGCCACGAAATGCTTGACATTGTGAAAGTAGACGGAAAAGCACGTGGTATCATTGCAAGAAACCTAGTATCAGGTGAATTGGAAAGACATTCTGCACACGCCGTAATCATCGCTTCAGGCGGTTACGGAAACGTATATTTCCTTTCAACCAACGCCATGGGAAGCAACGTCACGGCTGCGTGGAAGATCCACAAACAAGGAGCATATTTTGCCAACCCTTGTTTCGTTCAGATCCACCCGACGTGCATTCCAGTTCATGGAACGAATCAATCCAAACTGACTTTGATGTCAGAATCACTGCGTAACTCAGGAAGAATCTGGGTTCCGAAGAAAAAAGAAGATGCAGAAGCGATTCGTGAAGGTCGTTTAAAGCCAACACAGATCGCCGAAGAGGATCGTGATTACTTCCTTGAAAGAAGATACCCGGCATTCGGTAACCTTGTTCCACGTGACGTAGCATCCAGAGCAGCCAAAGAGCGTTGTGATGCCGGTTTCGGAATCGAAGCAAATGATACGAATGAAGGCGTTTACCTGGACTTCTCATCAGAAATCCGCTCTAAAGGGAAACAAGCCGCCTATGCACAAGGAGACCAAAATCCATCAGACGAAAAAATCCTCGAACTCGGAAAGAAATGGGTAGAGGAAAAATACGGTAACCTTTTCCAGATGTATGAAAAGATCACAGATGAGAACCCATATGAAACACCGATGAAGATCTATCCTGCGGTTCACTATACCATGGGTGGTGTTTGGGTGGATTACAACCTTCAATCCACTATTCCAGGATGTTTCGTAGCTGGTGAAGCGAACTTCTCAGACCACGGAGCGAATCGCTTAGGAGCTTCTGCTCTTATGCAAGGTTTAGCAGATGGATATTTCGTGCTTCCATACACTGTTTCAGATTACCTCGCTGATGAGATCCGTACTGGAAAAATCCCAACGAATACGGCAGAGTTTGATGAGGCTGAAAACAGAGTAAAGGAAACCATCAGCAGGTTCCTCAACAATAACGGAACGAAATCCGTGGATCACTTCCACAAACGATTGGGATTGATCATGTGGAACAAAGTTGGAATGGGACGGAACGAAAAGGGTTTAAAAGAAGCCATCGAGGATATTGCATCCCTGAAGGCAGAATTTCACAAAGAAGTTTACGTTCCAGGTTCCGCTGACGAGTTAAATCCAGAATTGGAGAAAGCACTTCGCGTAGCCGACCTTATTGAACTGGGTCAACTGATGGCGATGGATGCCTTGCAACGAAACGAATCATGTGGAGGACACTTCCGTGAAGAATATCAGGATTCTGAAGGAGAAACACTTCGTGACGATGAGAACTTCAAATTTGTAGGTGCCTGGGAATATCAGGGAGACGATATCAGCAAAGAAACACTTCACAAAGAAGAGTTGAAGTACGAGTTCATTAAAATTGCAGCGAGAAACTATAAGTAATCAGGCATTAGGATGACGGTTCTTTCTTATAAAGATTTACTGATTTGGCAAAAAGGGGTAGACCTTGCAGTAGATGTATATCAACTCACTAAGGATTTTCCTGAGGGAGAAAAATATGCTCTTTCAAGTCAAATTAGACGTTTTGCATGTTCTATTTCAGCGAATATTGCCGAGGGCTATGGAAGAAATTCAACTAAGAGTTATAGCCAATTCATAAAAATTTCTCGTGGATCACTTTATGAATTAGAAACACATATTATCCTCGCGGAAAGATTGTGCTATTTATGTGCTGAAGAATTACTAATTAAAATTAAAGCTCAAATCCAGGAAGAAAGCAAAATGCTAACTGCCTTTATAAAGAAATTAGAAAAAAAAGAACTAACGGTGTAATAGGTTATTGGCTTGTAGTTTATACTATTGGCTAATGCCTACAAACTAAAAACTAAAAATATGGCATCAAAATTCATAAACATCACCCTGAAAGTATGGCGTCAGAAAAACGCGAACTCCAAAGGAGCGATTGAAACGTATAAACTTGATAACGTATCCACGGACAGTTCCTTTCTGGAGATGATGGATCAATTGAACGAACAATTGATCAACGAGCGCAAAGAACCAATTGCATTCGACCATGATTGTCGTGAAGGAATTTGCGGAAGCTGTTCCATGTATATCAATGGGCGTGCTCACGGACCTGACACAGGAATCACGACCTGTCAGTTACACATGCGCACCTTCAAAGATGGCGAAACCATCTATGTAGAGCCATGGAGAGCGAAGGCTTTTCCGATCATCAAAGACCTTGTGGTTGACAGAAGCGCATTTGACCGTATTCAACAAGCGGGAGGTTTTGTATCCGTTAACACCTCAGGACGAACAATGGATGCCAATGCCATCCCTGTTCCAAAAGACGATGCGGACAAAGCATTCGAAGCAGCAGCATGTATCGGTTGTGGAGCATGTGTGGCGACATGTAAGAACAGTTCTGCAATGTTGTTCGTTGGGGCAAAAGTTTCTCAGTACGCCTTATTGCCTCAAGGACAAGTAGAAGCGAAACAGCGCGTGTTGAACATGGTTCGACAAATGGACGAAGAAGGATTCGGCAACTGCACCAATACAGGTGCCTGCGAAGTGGAATGTCCTAAGGGCATCTCCCTTGAGAACATCGCCCGAATGAACCGTGAGTTCCTGAAAGCAGCATTAAGTTCGGAATAAACTCACTTTGATATTGTTGTAATTTATCGATGTGAATAAGTTCATTTCGCGGACTTAAATTCAAAACAACAATATAAATTTGCCTAATTGTGACAGATTAAAAATAGTGTTGTTTGCTGAAATCAATCGGCTGATGCATTTTTTTGATTAAATGGCAATGAATTTTACAGTTTGTCCCCTTAACCTAAAAGTTTCTTAATATCCGTAAATAGTGCATGTAGTCAATTTCCTTGTCTATCTGATTCAAAAAACACTTTAGACTCCCAAATTATCCATTAAAAGATTAGAATGTTCTTTCGAATTCTCTAAATTTGCTTTTCCATCATTGAGCTCAAAAAAATGGATAAAGTTTCTTACGTTGGCAATGCAGACGTTAATGCTATTGACCACCTGTACAACCAATACCTTCACGACCCAGAAAGTGTAGATATTGGTTGGAAAAAATTCTTCGAAGGCTTTGATTTTGCGCGTACCAGTTTTGAAGAGGGCGGTACTATTCCTGAAAATTTCCAAAAGGAATTCAAAGTATTGAACCTCATCAATGGATATCGTACTAGAGGTCATTTATTTACGAAAACAAATCCTGTACGAGATCGGAGAAAATACTCTCCTACACTTGATTTAGAGAATTTTGGCTTGACTGAAGCAGATATGGATTTGGTCTATCAAGCAGGTGATGAAATTGGAATAGGCGCTTCCACGTTGAGAGCCATCATAGAACATTTGGAACAGACCTATTGTCAATCCATTGGGATCGAGTATGTGTACATGCGCGATCCCAAGCGTATTGAATGGCTTAAAAGCAAGATAGAACTCAAGAACAGACCCGTTTTTTTAAAAGAACGCAAAATTCAAATCTTTAAAAAACTCAATCAAGCCACGAATTTTGAGTCGTTCCTAGGCAAGAAGTTTGTTGGTCAAAAGCGTTTCTCTATCGAGGGCGGAGAAGCTCTGATTCCAGCCTTAGATACGTTGGTCAACAAAGGTTCGTCATTAGGGGTGGAGTATTTCGTGATGGGCATGGCTCACCGCGGACGTTTAAATACGCTAACAAATATTTTTGAGAAGCGTCCAAAAGACATCTTCTCCGAATTCGAAGGAAAAGAATTCGATACCGTTGATTACTTTGACGGGGATGTAAAATATCATCAGGGATTTACTTCACAAGTTACATTAGATTCAGGGAAACAGATTGGTGTAACGCTAGCTCCCAACCCCTCTCATCTCGAAGCTGTTAATACAGTTGTTGAAGGTATTGCACGTGCAAAAGTAGATCATCTGCTAAAAGATGAAAAGAAGATCTGTCCAGTACTTATTCATGGGGATGCTGCAGTCGCTGGTCAGGGTATTGTTTACGAAACGATACAAATGGCACAACTAGATGGCTACCGGGCAGGAGGAACAATACACATAGTGGTGAATAATCAGGTAGGGTTTACCACGAACTACCTGGATGCCCGATCATCCACCTACTGTACCGACGTAGCCAAAACAACACTTTGTCCGGTATTCCATGTAAATGGAGATGACATAGAGGCGGTTATTCAGGCAGTAGAAATCGCCATGGAATATCGACAAGAATTCAATCGTGACATTTTTATTGATCTACTGTGCTACCGTAAATACGGGCATAACGAGGGTGATGAGCCTAAATTCACGCAACCAAGCCTATATAATATCATCGCCAAACATCCGAATCCGAAGGATATTTACTTTGCCCAATTAGAGAATGAAGGCGTGCTGTCCAAAGAAGAAGCGAAGAAATTCGAAGATGCCTACAATGAATACCTAGAAAATGAATTCGATATTTCACGTCAGAATGATAAGGCGTTGGTTTACGACTTTTTAAGTCAAACGTGGGAAGGCTATCGTCATGGAAAGTCAAGTGATTTCGAAAAATCACCTGAAACGGGAGTGGATAAAAATAAGTTACTCGAGTTGGGAACGAAACTAGCTACACTTCCTGAAGGAAAGAAATACTTCCGTAAAATCGCTAAAATCTTTGAAGATCGTCTCAATGCAGTTAAAGAAGATCGATTAGATTGGGGCACTGCAGAAATGCTAGCTTATGCCACATTGTTGGAAGAAGGTCATCCAGTCCGAATTTCGGGTCAGGATGTAGAACGCGGAACCTTTTCTCACCGTCATGCCGTTGTGAAAACTGAGGACACAGAGGAAGAGATCGAAACATTGAATATGCTATCAGATAAACAAGCGAAATTCTATGTTTACAATTCCTTGCTTTCTGAATACGGTGTTCTGGGTTTTGAATATGGCTACTCGCTTGCCACACCAAACGCACTTACAGTCTGGGAAGCACAGTTTGGAGATTTCTTCAACGGTGCACAGATCATGGTCGATCAGTTCATCTCTGCAGGAGAGGATAAATGGGCTACGCAGACAGGATTGGTTATGCTTCTTCCACACGGGTATGAAGGTCAGGGAGCAGAACATTCTAGTGGACGTATGGAGCGTTTTCTTCAGCAATGTGCCGACAATAATATGCAAGTCGTGAACACTTCCACGCCTGCGAATCACTTCCACTTGTTGAGAAGACAACTGAAGCGTGAATTCCGCAAACCATTGGTCGTTTTCTCACCAAAAATGCTATTGCGCCATCCAGCCGCAACTTCATCGCTTGATGAAATGGCTAAAGGGTCTTTCCAGGAAGTGATCGATGATCCAACAGCAAAAGCAGGGAACGTGGATACTGTCGTATTCTGTTCAGGAAAATTCTATTACGAAATGATGGAAAAGGCCAACGAATATGGGGTAGATAATATGGCCTTCGTTCGTGTAGAACAATTGTACCCTTTGCCGAAAAAGCAAATCGATTCCATTATCGCTAAATATAAGGGCGCTAAGAATATCCTATGGGCGCAGGAAGAACCTTCCAACATGGGTGCGTGGACTTACATTGCAATGTCAATGCGAGACATTCCATTTATCGGAATTTGCAGAAATGCAACTGCTGCTGCTGCAGAGGGTTCGAAAAAATTACATGAAAAACGGTTGAAACAACTCTTTGAAGATTTGTTCAAGTTCGCTAAAGTCAACGCTAAATAAAACGCAAAGAAATGTCAGTTCTTGAAATGAAAGTACCAAGTCCGGGTGAATCGATCTCTGAAGTAGAAATCGCCCAGTGGCTTGTGTCAGATGGTGATTATGTAACGAAAGATCAGCCGATTGCCGAGGTTGATTCTGATAAAGCAACATTGGAACTCCCAGCTGAAGAGAGTGGGATCGTTACACTGAAAGCTGCTGAAGGAGATGTGGTAAAAGTTGGTCAAGTGGTTTGTCTGATTGATACAGCTGCTGCTGCACCTATAGGTCAAACGGCTAAAGCTGTAAAAACAGAGGCGCCAAAACCAGAAGTTGCAACTCCGTCCGCGAAAGAAGAAAAAGTTGCTACACCAAATCCTGATCCGGTGAAAAAGGAATCTTATGCGAATGGAACCCCTTCCGTTGCCGCTGCGAAAATCCTTGCTGAGAATGGTATTGCTGCTTCAAAAGTAAATGGAACGGGTAAAGATGGTCGCATCACTAAACAAGATGTGGTTGCTGCCATGTCCGCTGGATTTGACACTAGTGCTGCCGCTACATGGGGAGGAAGTCGTGAACAAACAAGAGAGAAAATGTCCATGCTGCGTCGTAAGATCGCAGAAAGACTTGTTTCCGTGAAGAACGAAACAGCCATGCTAACCACATTTAATGAGGTAGACATGAAGCCGATCATGGATCTTCGCGCCAAATACAAAGATGCGTTTGCGAAATATCATGAGGTGAATCTTGGCTTCATGTCTTTCTTTACAAAGGCTGTAACCGAAGCATTGAACCTTTTCCCTGCGGTGAATGCACAAATCGATGGGAATGAAATGGTTTTCCATCAATATGCGGACATTGGGATTGCTGTTTCCTCACCAAAAGGACTCATGGTTCCGGTGGTGCGTAATGCTGAGCAAATGTCACTTGCTGACATAGAGCGTGAAATTAAGCGTCTCGCGATCAAAGCTCGTGATGGAAAGATCACTCCTGATGACATGACTGGCGGAACATTTACCATCACGAATGGTGGTGTTTTCGGCTCCATGCTTTCCACACCGATTATCAATCCACCGCAATCCGCCATTCTTGGGATGCATAACATCGTTGAACGACCTGTAGCAATAAACGGACAAGTTGAGATTCGTCCAATTATGTATGTTGCGCTGTCATATGATCACCGTATCATTGACGGAAAAGAATCCGTTGGATTCCTGGTTAATGTCAAAGAAATGCTTGAAAATCCGGAACGTATGTTGTTCGGATCGAAAGACCCACATGCTGTATTATTAGGTTTGTAAAAATATACTCGTTCGACATAGGCTTAATCAATTGGTATTAATTCCAATTGATTAGGCAACCTCCTTCTAAGGATTCTTCGAAAATTTCCCGCAAGGTTCTCAACTTTGCCTCGGAAACCTTGTCTCCTTTTTTCGCTTTGATTTTTAATTTGTAATAAGTGTCCAGCGAATGACCAAAAAGATCCTGTTCTAATTTACCTTTGATGACAGAAATCTTTGCATTTACCTCGATTAAAAAGTGTTCTATTTCACCTAATTCCTTTAATTCCTTACTAGTGATTTTGGATTTACGCAATAAATGCGCATATCTAGGTAACATTTCCTCCAAAAGGGAGATAAAATGTTCCAACTCTTTGTTTAATGCATCTTTGTTAGCCTGAAAATCCATGTTTGAACAACTTTTCGAAAAGTAAGGAAATATTTGTCTCTAATGTACAGTTTTCGATCACTGACCGAATTCTATCGATTTTTAGCCCCTTATTAATCGTTAATTTTGTTCAGATGTCTGGAATCTACATACATATTCCCTTTTGCAAACAAAAGTGCAGCTACTGTGATTTTCATTTTTCCACCTCCTTTGAAACATATCGCAAACAAATGATCGATGCGCTATGCAAGGAGATCAGAGAACGTGTCGATTCAATAAAGGAAACAGTGGAAACCATCTATTTTGGTGGAGGCACACCCAGTATACTTTCATCAGAGGAATTGGAACAACTATTATCAACTATTGCCTCGACTACAGATATTTCTAAACTGCGGGAGGTCACACTAGAGGCAAATCCGGACGATATTCAGGAGAAAAACCTGTCAAACTGGAAAAAAGCAGGCATCACTCGGTTGTCGATCGGGCTGCAGTCTTTCAAGGAAAGTGATCTTCAATGGATGAACCGAGCACATTCAGTACAAGAGGCCTTCACATGTGTTCCACTAGCACAATCACATGGATTTGAAAATATTTCTGTTGACCTGATCTACGGCTTGCCCAATCTCACGATTGAAGAATGGCAAGCTCATACTAATCAAGTGATTGCTTTGAATGTGACTCATGTTTCGGCGTATTGTCTGACCGTTGAAGAAAAAACGGTATTACATCATTTGGTAAAACAAGGAAAATTGTCGCCTGCAGGTGAAGATCAGCAAGCCGAACAATTCGAAATTCTTTCTAAAACACTTGTTGAGGCGGGATATGAGCATTATGAAATTTCTAATTTCGCTAAACCGGAAAAACATGCTATACACAATAGCAATTACTGGAGAGGTAAACCGTATATTGGGATCGGTCCTTCGGCACACTCGTTTGATGGATTGGAAAGAAGATGGAATGTTTCGAATAATTATACTTACATGAAAATGAACGCGTCTGAATGGTTTGAAACAGAAGAATTAACAGATAAAGATCGCTGGAATGAATTATTGCTTACCGGCTTAAGGACTTCCTGGGGTATTGATCAAGAAAAATTGTTTAATATCTTAACGCCGGATAAAGGATTCAAATCCAAGATTGATGAATTTGTAAATTCGGGATGGATGACCATCAAAAATGATCATATAATTTTATTACCAGAAGGCCGACTTAAAGCTGACCACATCGCATCTGAACTCTTTCAATGAAATTGTTACTGCTAAAATATCTACCCGTCCTTTCGCTAGTGCTAGTGTTGATTACGATCGCTATTCTAAGTTTATTACCTCCTGAGAGCGGTTTAGAACTTAAAAAAGATAAGATGGGTCATTTGATCGCATATCTGACACTTTCAGCAAACGCGCAATTCTTCTCTCGAAACAAAGCGGATATGGTTATAATTCTTTTGTTCGTTTGTGCTTACGGTGGCCTACTGGAAATTCTTCAGGGACTTGTTCCTGGCCGTCAGCCCTCTAATTGGGATATGCTTGCCAATTGCTCCGGAGCTATGTTAGGATTGATCTTACATCTCATCATTAGTAAAAAGCTCAAAAAGTTATTTCTACCCTAACCAATGTGTGTAATATCTTACGAAACCTTTTATATCCGTTGATTTCCTCTTAATTTCGTGGCGACACGAATGCTATGGAAAAACTCAGCAACTTTATCAAAGGCAACTATTGCCCACCGGCCAGCGGTGCATACCTCGATAATTACGATCCCTCAACAGGAAAGGTATACTGCCTTATCCCAGATTCAGATGAACAAGATGTGGAATTAGCCGTAATATCAGCTGAAGAGGCTTTTCCCTTGTGGTCGGAAATGTCGGCAGAAAAAAGAGGTGAAATCCTCTTAAAGTTGTCTGAAGGCATTCGCTCCCGCATGGACGAATTTGTGGCAGCAGAGTCACGCGATAATGGAAAACCATTGAGCCTTGCTGCCAGTGTTGATATTCCAAGGGCTATTTCAAACTTTCATTTCTTCGCAACAGCTATTGAACACTTCTCCTCCGAATCACATTACATGGAAGGAATGGGTGTAAATTACACTCTTCGAAAGCCAATAGGCATTGTAGGTTGCATTTCTCCGTGGAACCTCCCTTTATACTTGTTTTCTTGGAAAATTGCGCCCGCACTTGCCGCCGGAAACTGTGTAATCGCCAAACCTTCCGAAATCACACCATATACTGCATATTTACTCGGAAAAGTAGCACAAGAGGCTGGACTGCCTGCAGGTGTATTAAACATACTTCACGGATTAGGAGGAAAAGTTGGTGACGCCATTATAAAACATCCGAAAATAAAGGCAATTTCCTTCACAGGGGGGACCAAAACAGGTGAATATATCGCTAGAACGGCTGCGCCGATGTTTAAAAAGTTGTCGCTGGAATTGGGTGGTAAGAATCCAAACATCATTTTCGCTGATTGTGATTTTGATGAAATGATTAAAACCACAATTCGTTCATCATTTGCCAATCAAGGTCAAATCTGTCTATGCGGTTCTCGAATTTTCGTTGAACGCTCTATTTACGAGAAATTCAAAAATACTTTTGTGGCGAAAATTTCTGGGTTAAACGTTTCTAATCCGGAAGATCCTGAAGCCACTATGGGCGCCGTTGTTTCCAAACCACATATGGAAAAAGTCCTTTCCTACATTGAGCTGGCAAAAGCAGAAGGCGGCACCATTCTCACTGGAGGCGAACGTGTTGTCCTTGAAGGTGAATATTCAGAGGGTTATTATATTCGTCCTACAGTTATCGAAGGATTAAGTTATGACTGCAGAACCAATCAGGAAGAAATTTTTGGTCCAGTAGTGACTATAACGCCTTTTGATACGGAAGATGAAGTACTCGTGATGTCCAATTCGACCATGTATGGTCTTGCAGCTACCATTTGGACAAGCGATCTGCAACGCGCTCATCGCATGGCGGACAAAATCCAATCAGGAATCGTTTGGATCAATTCATGGCTAGTTCGAGACTTACGCACCCCATTTGGAGGCGTGAAAGCATCTGGAGTCGGAAGAGAAGGGGGATGGGAGGCTCTACGTTTCTTTACGGAAGCCAAGAATGTATTCGTCAAATACTGATTATTTTACAATTATTTGTTTAAATACGTTTCCATTGGTAGTCTCTACTTTAAGGGTGTAAAAACCTGACGAGACCCCTGCCAAATCGATTTCAAGGGTTTCTGACTTTACACCAAACCTAGTGGCACACACTTTGCCAGACAAATCCATTAACGTAACCGCCGCTATATTTAGCGAGACCGGGACTTTTATTATTAAATATTTATCCGCTGGATTGGGGTAAACAGTTATTTGATTTTCAGCCAAATCATCCAGCCCGTTCAGTGAAATACAAAACGTTTGCTTGTATTGTTTTCCAAAATCGGCTTCTGTCTCAAGTAATTCTGACAAGATTATTCCATTCCACATAATTTGATAACTCCCATTACCGCCATTTCCAGCTGTGCATCCCGACATTCCATCATTCCATGCATCTTTAATTGTAAACACATAGCACCCTTCGTTTAGACAAAAATCTTGCGTTATTACCCCTGGGGAATTATCCGGATATCCATTTCCCGTAAACAAGGTGAGGCCTGAAAGACTATCTGACAGAAGCCATGATGTCTCACTACCATAGCAATCAAGATCCAAAATA
This sequence comes from Crocinitomicaceae bacterium, assembly GCA_044340465.1. Taxonomy (GTDB): domain Bacteria; phylum Bacteroidota; class Bacteroidia; order Flavobacteriales_D; family Crocinitomicaceae; genus M0103. The sequence goes on from JBIITO010000001.1 coordinate 51,987, forward strand.
AGTGTCGCTTTCTCTCCATCTACCACAGCTGTAAAGGGAGATGTGGTTACATTATTGAGATTATTTTGGTCTACACCGGAATTCGGAGATGAAATCGTTGCAGAAAAAATATATGAGCCGGCAACGAGATTTACCATCGGTAAAGTAACAATAGCTGTTTGCCATTGGTTCAAACTTCCCGTCCAGGAGTAAACTTGATCTTCCACGCCATTAAAACCATAAGAAATTATTGCAGACGTAAGTGTTTGGGATCCAGAATTTATGATCGTAACTTGTGGTGCAACTGTTCCATTGCATAAAGTTCCTGTAACTCCTTTCGGCGACGTTAAGCCTGCATCCAATAATGCTGCAGAAGCGCCTGTGGGGTCATACCCATCGATAAACTTTGCTCCGCTTGAATTGGGATCAAGCCAATACTTCAGCTGATTCGTACTACCACCAAGAGGATCCCACGAATAGGAAAATTTTCCAAATTCATCTGATAATTGAGAAGATCCACATGAAGAAGTGCCACCATGTAACTGACCTATTAAGCGGTGATTTTGATCTAGTAAAGGTGAGCCAGAAGATCCTGATTCAGTAACTCCTGAATCCCAACCAGTAACACCCCAGTGACTATTTGCTGATGAACCACCAAAACTTGTAGAAATTAATGGATCGTTTTCGATAGATATTTTCTTGATATCCCCTGCGGGATGATGAATACATGTGCCACTTAAAGGGGGGGTTCCGGAATTATCCCAACCCAAAAAATAGGGTGAAAAGGACGCCGGTACGGTGTTGCTCTCAAGCCCACCGGTAATTTCCACCAAACAAAAATCAGAGGCGGATGCTCTTGCCCTCAATACAGCTCCTGAAAGAGACTGAAAAGTAGGGGCTACGGTAGGATTCGAACAATCTACTGATTGCCAATTAAATCTGAAGACCCATGAAACAGGGTTGCTGTAACAATGATCCGCCGTAAGAACATAAGGTTTTCCATCGAATAACACATTATTTACCAATGCGCCCGAACAAAAACCATTGGAGCCAGAGACAATCATTACTACGGCATTACGTTCATTTTGCCATAGTTCTCCCTCGGGACAATTGACATTTTTATTGCAATTGCCAGAGCTTCCGAAAGCCTTCTGCTGAAACTCCAAAGCCGTTCGGTAACCATGAGTTACCGTTGAGATAGTTAGATCCGCTGTTTTATCTTTGTTTGTAGAAGGGATATAATATTCTACAATCGCTGTTGGCCCTGGCACGAGTTCTGTTCCAAGATTACCTTGGTATAAATGATTTTCTCTGTACGCTCCTAAAACAAATGATTTATCCGGGTTGTATATGTATAACTCATTTCCCTTCGGGAGTTTAACATTTTCCATAGTAAGGTTCACTGTTAACGCATCCTTGCACGTTATAACAAGAGACCAAATCCTTGATCCATCAGGCAAATCATACCAACTGCCCGAATTCTCCATGTTTAATGAGGTATAATTGTTATATCCAAAACGCCATGGAGCCGAGCCGGTATTATCATTTATCTCGTCTTCGACCCTAAGTCTTTCCAGATCAGGGGTTTTAAATTTAACTTCGGCAATTTCAAGCTGCGGTGCAAGTTGGTATCCCCTAGTCCCATTTCCAACCGCCTGTTGCGACCAAAGGAAATAACAGGTAGTTGAAAATATTGTTAAAAGGGCGAATTTCATGAATGGCTTTAATCTTAAAACGAATAAATACGGGCAATTGTTGGGTTCGTACAATGTGAAATTAGGTAATCTAACTTAATAATCTTGTCGAATACCTAATTTTCGATTCTACAGCAAAAGATGCGGAGTGAATTGTTTTAACTTTGGATGAGTATGCCATACGGCAAAAAGCATTTCGAATGATCATAGGAATCTGTGGAGGAAGCGGATCAGGGAAAACCACTCTGCTTAAGCGACTGTGTAAAGCGTTGAAAGAACATCAACCTTCTGTCTTCTCCATGGACAATTATTATTTACCAATTGAACAGCAACAGCTAGACACAAAAGGAGAAGTGAATTTCGATCTTCCTACCGCCTTGGACCGACAGAGTCTTTTTCGTGATCTAAAACAGCTAATTGACGGTCAATCGATAGAAGTGAAAGAGTACCACTTCAATACAGCTTTGGACCGAATCACTTTACTCACCATTAAACCATCGGATATTATCATCGTTGAAGGACTTTTCCTGTTCTATTACTCGGAAATCAGGGAATTGATCGATTTTTCCATTTTCATGGAGGTAGATCCGGAAATTCAACTGGATAGAAGGCTTTATCGAGACCAGGATACAAGAGGCTATTCGCGGGAGGCTATTCTGTATCAATGGAATGAACATGTTTTACCCTGTTACAAAAAATACCTTCAACCATACGAATCATTGGCAGATTTTCGTTTTCATAATGACTCACGCGCAGATCAAGAGTTTGAGCGGTTGCTCTATGATATTCACATCCGTATAGCTCAAAAGATACATTGAGGTGGTATAGAAATAAATGGATCTTATTAGTTAGTCTTGCCATTGCAGGAACAATTACTTCTTTCTTCATAAATAACTACGATAATTTTCCGAAAGAGGTGAATCGCTTTCAGAAAGAATTCCTAGAGAAAGAGCGTAATCTGAGTTTGTTTCTCAAGGAATGCAGATCACATTCAAATCATATGGCTCGTGGGAAAAGATCGGATTCGTTCTATTATAATTGTTACAAAAACGACTCCTTGATCTTTTGGAATTCCAATGATCTTCCCGTGGGGCGTTTTGCGGATCTTCATTATCCCGCCAACGGGATCATACATCTTCAGAATGGATGGTATTACAGTTTGAGCCGGAGGGAGGGAAATTATACCCATTCTGTTTCCTTTCTTATCAAGCATGATTATCCATATGAAAATGGAGAACTAGAAAATGCCTTTCATCCAGATTTTCAACTAGATAAATACACCCATATCCTACTGAATGTAGATGAGGGGATAAAGATCTCAGACATGAAGGGGAATTATCTCTTTTCACTGATCGCTACAGGTTCCAGAGAAGAAAGCACATCGTTCTCACAGCTTATGCTTATCATTTACACTGCTTTGGCTGCCATATGGTTGTTTCTTCTTTTAAACCTCTTTATAAATTGGCATTCACCATGGCGCTGGGCTATTCCCTTTTTTATTGTGGGGTGTAAAGTCATTATTCTCGAATTCGGTCCGATTCCATTGAAAGTCGGTTCTGGCGCACTCGATCCTGCCATTTATGGTACCAATAAATGGTTTCCTAATTTTTTCGAATACCTTACGAATATTTTGTCGATATGCACAGTCGTGCTCATTTTTGAATTCACGTTGCGCAAGTCGAACATGTCTAAATTCGCTGCAGTATTATCGCTTATTTTCTCTGCTCTCATGTGGGTCGTAATACGAGACCTTTGCGAAGGATTAGTGGAAAATTCATCCATTCCCCTTTCAATAGACCGACTCTTCTCCCTTAACGGATATACCATTCTTGCGGTTTTCAGCATTGGAGCGCTGTTGTATGTCCAATTCAGATTGCTTTTGGCGGCTATCTCGAGTGGATTAAAGGCACAGCTGACCATTCAAAGCATCTTCCTTTTGTCGTTTGCAGTTTTACTTATTTTAACCGGCTGGATCGGTTGGGCAGAAAACGAAAGCATAGTACCTGAACTCGGATTCAGCCTTTACCTTTTGACAATTGTTTATAGTGCAACTTATAAAACCCGAAAAACACCTCTGGGTCTATCTGTTTTGATCTTGGTAGCAGGCACGTGTTGTGCTAACATACTTTTTCTTCTTTTCAACAGGCAAAGAGAACGAACAGTCCAGGAGCTATATGCCCAGAAATTAGCCACTGAACAAAATATAGTTACGGAACTTGAATATCCAAAGATTGCCTCTAAGATCGTAACGGATCCCGTACTCACGCGGATTAAAAAAGGAGATGATCTCGGTCTTACTTCATCCGAATTCGAGGATGGACTTGAAAGACGCATTTTCAATGGTTTTTGGGAGCGGTATGAACTCAACTTTTTCCTTTTCGACAGTACAGGGACTGCTTTAATGTCGGAAGGCGAAGACCTCGAAGAAGATCAATTCCAGAAATTAAATGACATCATTGAGAAACATGGTCAACTTTCAGCAATTGATAGTCATGTTTATTTCATAAGCGACCATACAGAACAGTATGCTTATATCATACGACAGGAACTCAAATCGAACACAAATGATAAGCGCCTTCTAATCGCGACACTCCGTTCTAAAAAAATACCTGAAGAAATAGGATTCCCGAGACTCTTGCTTTCAGGGAATGCAGAAGCTCTTCAATACCTTGAAAATTATTCGATCGCTAAATACCACAAAGGCCGACTGGTCATCAATTATGGGTTTTATGCCTTCCCTTTTCGATTAAATACTATACAATCCTGGAAAGAGATAGAAAAAAATCGAAGAATGAAGAACGGATATCTTCATTATATTCTTAGAACCGAAACTGAGGATGTATTTATCCTGTCCATTGAGAATCCTTCTCTATTGACTTTCATCAGCTCTTTTTCCTATTTGTTTCTGTTTTTTGGCTGTTTCTTCATACACAGATTCTTTCGTTTTAAGCAGCTTCCTTCATTGAAAAGAACCCTGTCTCTTGCAGTGCGTATTCAAGTGATCGTTATAGGAATCGTTCTGGTCTCTTTGATCGCTTTCGGTTGGGGAAGCGCTTCATTTATGCAGAGACAATACGTAACTTTTTCAACAGACATGATCGTTGACAAACTCAGATCCATGAACTTTGAAGTGAGCAAGAAGGTACGATACAGCAACGGATTAACGTTAGAAAAGAACGGAAATTTTCTTGAGGCTACGCTGGAGAAAATTTCGAGGGTCTATCGTGCCGATGCTAATCTTTATGATATACATGGGTTCATGATCGCTTCCTCCAGGCCCAAAATCTACAAACTCGGGCTGGTTGGCGATCACATGAACAGAAGTGCTTTGTTCGCTTTACAAAATGAAAATAGAAGTCGTTTCATTCAGCAAGAGCAAATAGGTGCTTTGGAATATGCCTCCGCATATATGCCATGTTTCAATAAACGAGGAAAATTGTTGGGCTTTCTCAACTTACAGTATTTTGGTCAGCAACGTGAACTGGAAGAACAGATCGAGCATTTTCTCGTGGCCATTATAAATATCTTCATGCTTTTACTGGCATTGTCACTCTTATCAGCACTTTTCATTTCGAGTTGGCTTACTGCACCTTTGCGTTTATTAAAAGAGAATGTTTCACGCTTGCGTCTTGGCGCGCTTAACGAGCCCATTTACTATAGCAAGGATGATGAGATCGGTGCATTGGTAACAGCTTACAATGCCAAACTGGAAGAGCTAGAATTTACCGCGTCACAACTGGCTAAAAGCGAAAGAGAAAGCGCATGGCGGGAAATGGCCAAACAAGTTGCGCATGAAATAAAAAATCCGCTTACCCCCATGAAGTTGAGCATTCAGCAACTGCAACGCAGCTACGACCCATCGGACCCGAAAAATGCTACTTACTTAAGAAAGGTCACCTCTTCTCTGATCGAACAGATCGAGGCTCTTACAAGAATCGCAAATGAATTTTCGCAATTCGCACAAATGCCGATTCCCAATGAAACTGAGGTTGAACTGATCGAACTGATCGAAAATGTTCGATCAGTTTTTGAAGAAACGGCCGAAGGTAAAATCATCTTTGAACATCCGGCAAATGCGGTAACTATTCAAGCGGATAAGGACCAATTAATTCGTGTCTTTAATAATCTGATCAAAAACGCCCTTCAGTCCAAAACAGATTTACGTCCACTAAGTATCCATATTACTCTCACCAAGAACGATGCCGGTGTAGAAGTAAATATTACAGATACAGGAAGCGGGATTGCTGCGGAAGAACAGAAGATGCTTTTTGTGCCGCATTTTACCACAAAATCGAGTGGATCTGGACTAGGTTTAGCGATGGTTAAACAAATTATTGAAAACCACAAAGGACAAATTTCTTTCGAATCTGATCCACGAAAAGGAACAACCTTCAGAATCGTATTACCAAAAAAATAAAAGGCCCTTTTTCACGGGCCTTTCATCACTTAGGCGCGTTGTTTAATTGAAAAGATAAAATACAATAAGCAGAATATCTATCAACACGGTGATTGATGCCGATATAAAAATCTGTTTCATAGGGGCCACTGCAAGGAGAAGACTAAGCGTTGCCATTGTCGCTATGATTACCGCCATCAAGGCCAAGGTGCTTTTAATGGCCCCCATACCTACAGCTATTCCACCAAGACATCCCACCACTGTAATGATGATGCATATAAGTCCGAAACGGTTAAACTCCATCTCGGAGTAAAACTTTCCTTTAGACTGGTCTGAATTTGAAATTGTTATCATGACTACTTGTTTTTTAGCAAAGGTCTTGTAATTGAAGCGTTTAAATAATGATGGTTTTCACCTAAAATGATGATTGATATCATCAAAAAAGCTGATGAACATCAAGTCCGAAATGCCAATACAGAATCGACATGATGGTTATTGCGCAACAAGACATCAAAAAATTGATACTTTTGTCACTCATGGTCGATGATTTAACTCCTAAAATCGCCGTAATTGGTGGCGGAAGCTGGGCAACTGCACTAGTCAAGATCTTGTGCAATAATTTACCCTCTGTCAATTGGTGGATGAGAAATGAAGGAGCTGTAGCACATATTCTGAAATACAGACATAATCCGAATTACTTGCAGTCAGTAGAGTTTGATCTGAACAAGATCAACGTAAGTACTGATCTAGAGGAAATTATTCTTCCAGCCACAATCGTAATTATTGCTGCACCTTCGGCCTTTCTCACAAGTATCTTTGAACATTTTCCTAAAGAACTTTTAAAGGATAAGATTATTTTCTCCGCGGTCAAAGGTATCGTTCCAGAATATAATGCCATTCCCGCTCGATTCATTCACAAAACGTTTGGTACGCCTTACGACAATATAGGTATAATCTGCGGGCCGTGCCATGCCGAAGAAGTTGCACTCGAGCGGCTATCCTATCTGACTATTGCAGGTCAGAACGAAGTTCGTGCGGAAGCAATGGCTAAACTACTCACATGCAGATATATTAAAACCACCGTGTCAGATGACCTGTTCGGAACAGAACTTTCAGCTGTATTAAAGAATGTCTATGCGCTCGCATCAGGCATCTGTGCTGGCTTAGGTTACGGTGATAATTTTCAATCTGTATTGATCGCCAATGCCATACAGGAGATTGAAAATTTCATTGATGAGGTAAGTCCTATTCACCGCGACGTAAAGTCCAGTGCCTATTTGGGAGATCTATTGGTAACAGCTTATTCCAAGTTTTCCAGAAACCGCACTTTCGGGTTTATGATCGGAAAAGGATATTCGGTAAAAACAGCACAATTGGAAATGGATATGATCGCTGAAGGTTATTATGCCACCAAATGTGTGATGGAGATCAATAAGAAGTTTCAGGTCGAGATGCCTATCGTGGAAGCGGTTTTCAATATTCTGTACGAACGTATTTCACCCGTGATAGAAATGCGGATACTTACGGATAAGCTAAATTAAATTTCGTTTAATTTTTTGTAACTCTAAACAGGGATTGATTTCATTTGTTCCTTGAATATGAAGATCTCGGAACAAACCATTCTTATTGCGGGTGGTACAGGCTTGATAGGTCGTACGATGCAACGAACACTAGAACGGCAGCATGCAAGTGTGCGTATCCTTACACGAAAACCCAAAGCAAAAAATGAATACTATTGGAATCCCTATAAAAAAGAATTAGATCCGAAGTCACTTGAACAAGTAACGGTACTGATCAATTTAAGTGGGGCTGGAATTGCCGATGGTCGATGGACAAAAAAGCGTAAAGAGGAATTAGAGCGTTCCCGAGTAGAATCCAATGCCTTTTTGTACGGATTTATTAACTCAATGCCAGAGCTCAAAAGATTCATCAGCGCTTCAGGTATCAACGCTTACGAACCAAATCAGCAGAGAATTGCAAATGAAGATGACCCGTTCGGCAAACCTTTTCTCTGTCAACTCACACGCAAATGGGAAGAAAGCGCATTGCCTTTTTCAACGGCTGTTCCTGTTTCGATCATTCGAACAGCAATCGTGTTGTCAGCAAATGGTGGAGCCTATCCTAAACTTGCAGGAATCACAAAATATTTCCTCGGATCGGGTTTGGGTTCAGGAAAACAACTCATTCCCTGGATTCACATCGATGACCTCACCGCAATTTATATGCATACCATCGAAAAAGAGCTAAACGGGCCAATCAATGCAGTAGCAAGCTGTGACACCAACAAAGAATTCATGCAAAAGATCGCAGAAAGCCTGAAAAAGCCGTTTTTCCTTCCCAATATTCCTGGATGGATGATGAAGCTTGTCCTTGGTGAAATGTCGACCATGCTACTTGACGGCGTCAACGCATCAAACCATAAACTGATTGACACCGGATTCAAATTTATCTATCCTGAACTTAGTAAGGCATTCAATCAGTTAGCCTCTGAATCAAAGTAATTCATTAGCCAGATTCGCTAGTTCAGAACGCTCACCTTTTTCAAGTTTTACATGAGCAAAAAGATCCTGACCCTTCAAGCGATCTATCAAATATGCTAGTCCATTACTATTTTCATCCAGATAAGGCGTATCTATCTGATGCACATCTCCTGTAAATACGATCTTGGTATTTTCACCTGCACGCGTAATGATTGTTTTCACCTCATGTGGCGTTAGGTTTTGAGCTTCATCGATAATGAACATGATATTTGACAAACTCCGTCCACGAATAAATGCAAGCGGTGTAATGACGATCCTACCAGCCTGCTCCATTTCCAGAATGGCTTTGTGTTTCTTTTCGTTCTCTCCAAACTGCGATTTGATAAACTTCAGGTTATCCCACAGTGGCTCCATGTAGGGGCCTATCTTATCATTGGCATCGCCTGGAAGGAAACCGATATCTTTGTTGGACAGCGGCACGATTGGCCGGGCAAGTATAAACTGATGGAAAGATTTGCTTTGTTCCAGTGCAGAAGCCAGTGCCAACAACGTTTTTCCCGTTCCAGCAACCCCCTGAAGTGCGACAAGTTTCACATGTGGATTCATCAGAGCGTGCAAAGCAAATGCTTGCTCGGCATTTTTCGGTTTGATCCCGTAGATGTATTCCTTTTCGATCCGCTCGAGCTGATCCGTTAGATGGTTGTATCCTGCAAGCGAAGAACTTTTCCCATTTTTCAAGATGTAATAGCCATTGGCGATCTTCTTATTTCCAAGAATACCATCTTCATCTACCTTACCACTAGTAAAAATATGGCGGATTACTTCTGAGTCTACTCCCTCGATCGTATAAGCAGAAGATTGCTCCAGATGATTATTGTCCACTTTGCCTGTTTCATAATCTTCAGCTGCAATACCAAGTGCTTTTGCTTTAATGCGAAGGTTAATGTCCTTGGTGACCAAAGTCACTTCCTTTTTGGTTTCATTCTCCTTTAAAAAAAGAGCGGCGTTAATGATCTTATGGTCATTCTTCCCCACAGAATAAATATATTCTGCATTAACTTCTTTCGGATTTGTTTCTAGAACCACTTTAAAGCTTCCCATTCCTTTACCGAGCGAGATCCACTCTTGTAAACTACCGCTTACCGAAAGCTTATCAATAAAGCGAATTACTTCTCTTGCCGAAAAGTTCTTGGTATCATTTCCAATCTTGAATTTATCCAACTCCTCCAAAACAGTAATTGGAATCGCTACATTGGCTGTTTTAAAATTGGTAATTGCCTGGTGATCGTGCAATAGCACTGATGTGTCCAATACGAAGATCTTCTGCTTTTTCGCCATGTGATTAAATTTGAATGAATGTAGTTTTAATTCATTCATCCAAGTTGAAAAAGCAGAGATAGTTATCTACAAAAAGGTGTTAGTCGAATCAGAAGAACTTGCTGCGTCGAATGATCCGGTTGACAGGAATATAGACTGAACCAAAAATTTCATTTATACTTACTGAATCTATACTAAACTGATAACTGGTTCCCTTGTGCAGCCATATTCCATTATTACAGAGGTATTCTTCTGTTTTGGGGATATAATCACCGCTATAGAAATAATAGTACGATCCCTTTTTCTGCATTTTCAAAGGCGGAGAGAAAAGAAAACGTAGTTGATCATTCTCCTGAGTTAATATTCCTTTGGCAAACAATTTATTAAGTAGCCGACGATCTTTGCCATTGGTAGAGAGCATCAATGAAAAGCCAGGAACCTTGACTTCTTTTTCTTTTTGCACCTCTGTAACATTGAAGTCTTCATCTAAAATAGATTCAACATAGGTTTCTTTGATCGTTTGAAATCCACCTTGGCGGAAAGACAAATCACCTTCCCACGCATCCAGGAACTCCTTTGTTGGGAAACTCACCCTTTTTCCCAACTTTAACATCCATTGATAAAGTGGGTCATCAGGCGTAGTTCTCAGTTTAGAAATATCCAGATGAAGGTTAAGCATTTTGGAAACATAATTTCCTGATCTGAAATTCAAACCCTTTGATTTCATTGAAATATTCAAACGCTTTTCACTTCGCACATATGTCTTCAGTCTAAAGCTGGTAGAATCACTGTCATGGGCAAAAAGTGCAGTCTTGACACCATTTTCCTTGAATTTAGACCAATTGGAGAAAATAACAAGTTTCTCGTTTTTGAATTGTTTTTCTGTTAAGAATGCTTTCCAACTAGGAGTAAGATCACCCCTTTTTGCTTTTGTAACTCTATCGAAAATCTCTTTAAATCCATCTCCTTTGTACATGAGCAAGTAATTGTTACTGTAGAAAAGGTGACCTTTTTCCTTCTCCAAATAATAGATCCTGTGATCCTCATGGATGGAATCACTTATGTCATCAAATTTTCTGAGCCGCTCAATACCCTCCAGGATCTTACTGCTATCACTAACATGTGCCAATGCGCCCCAGTTACCATTTTCATTAGCAAAAATGTAAACTGGATCCTGCAGATTCAAGCCATACTGCTTTCCTTGACTGAGAATAAATTCGTAGGAAAAAAGATCTCTGAATGGAATCTTATGGTAGTACAACATACCACTTGTTTCGCGAGCAACGTCCAAAATGTATGCTCGACCTATAAAATCACCATCTGGTAAGCGGTCTTCCAATCGTGGGATCTCCGCTTTACGAAACAGATAAGGCCTCAGGAACAGGAACGCCCCCAAACCTGCTGCAAGAAAAAAGATCAAACTGAATTTCTTGAACATGTTCGGAATCTATTTTGACATCACATAAATACTATTCAGAAGATCTAGCAGATAAGTGCCTGAATTTTCATAGCTTCCTTCGAAATGATAAACAAGATCAAAAATGGTTTTATCCCTAGTTGTTTCTGAAGTGGTAAGCTCCATTCTTCCTGTTTTTCCGCGCATCGCATCTATGATCTCATTCTGTCTTTCATCGAAGAAATCACGAGGAAACTTGTCGATCGTATGAGCTACATCTATATTTCCGTACATGAATCCGCTTTTTCGGCTTTTCTTGCCTTCTCTTCTTCCCATGGCTTCATCACCGTAGCCATTGGTATGATTCCTGGCAAGATCCTCATCATTTGTAAATATGAACAGGCCGTTGCGATTGATCATGTAAACAGGGGCTGCCTCCAATATGGCATCCTCATAAACCCAATAATTGCCCTCCTTATGAAAACGCGATGTAATTCTCGAAAGATGATTCAAGACCTTTTCCGGGATATCGCCTCTTGCTGTTGTGAAACCAAGAGTAAAAACTGGCATGTTCTCTTCCGCCTCCACCTCTTTCTCAATATATTCAAACGTTTCCTCGTCATAACTGTAAACAATCTTTGTAGTCTTAATCTTCTTAATACCGTTAAATACACCGAACATACTGCCCTTGTAGGTATTAAACAAGGCATCCTTATTGACGAATTCGTTGAGTAACTCTAGTGTGAGCACATTCGTGGAAACTTGCAGATTACGCTCATCGGAAAGTATGGGCATAATCACTTTATAGGCTTGCTCATAGGCCTGCCTCATATCTACATTGTACGAAAAATATGCTGTATTGGATTTTGGAATGTATTTTAAAACATTCTTATCAAAACGGGCGTCATTCATCTGCTCATAAATTGACCCCAATTCCGGACCATAACGTGCTTCCATTTTAAACCGTACAGCATTTTCCTCTAGTAATAGATCGCCAAGCATGACATTTCCGGAATAAAGTTCCTTGATATCCTGATAGAGTGAAGGAAACATGGTTTCGAAATACCATAGACCCTGGGCATTCTGTAAACTTCTGGCGTTATCCAAATAAAACACGCCCTCCGAAGAATGTGTGAGTTGCTCTGCAAATCGATTGTCATACGTGATCAAGCTGATCTTTCTAATAAGTAATTCGTTACAAACACGTTCCATAAGGGACGCTTGTAGTTCAACCTCCACACTATCGCGTAATTCGTAATAATTCTTTTGGTTGATATTTTCCTCTCCTGAAATGTACTGCCCATCTAATGGGTCGTCAATCTCTGTCTTAGGCGACTTCAATTCCCCTTCATTCAATACATCCTCACCTTCCTGATATTCTTGCTCTTGATAATCATAAGTTTCGAAAGGATTAGCATTTCCTCTGGCATACCAGATAGAATCAGTCATTGCATCCACTCTTTCCGTCGCCGGCTCTACGCGGATCAGAAGTGCTGATGTGCCTCGAATGATCAGGCTGTTGAAATAGGAATTGTAAAAGTCAATCCCATCATATGGACTTTCAACCTTTTCAAAATCGTCAAAAACGGTAAAGAGTTGATTTTTGTCCTTTATGCCAAACGTGAACCCGGACAGTTCAAATTCATCATTCTTTCCATAAAAAACATTCAATTTCTGGTCAAAATCCAACCCCGAATCCTTCAAAGTCTTCCCAGAGGTTGATCCATCAAAAAGTTCTTGCTGCACCTCCTCCATGAACTCATATTTCACCAAATTATCAAGTGAAATCTTTTGAAGAAGTGTAAAATTATTGATGCTGAAAACCGTAGCAGCGTCTTTTGGGATTAAGGCTTCAGATCGTTGAGCGTAGAATTGAAACGAAATGAAAAAAAGCACCGAAGATAAACCGGCACGTACAGTCATTCCGCAAAAAGTCTTAGAATTCAGCATGCTGCTGCGAAATTAAGAAAATAATATGTCTAATTCTTGACGGAAGTAAGATAGATCGTATTTTCAAGGAGATTCGGATTCTGAGTTAGCGAATAGGTATTGGTTTTCACCATAACGTTGAGTTTGTTCTGAGAAAGTTTGGCATCTGGATTGTCGAATTTTTCTACAAACCGGTCGAATCTGGATATGGAGGTATACGTTCCTTGTTTTAACAAATCTATTTCTTCCTTTTTGAGGGTTTTAGATTTTTGGAGATTGATCTCGGGTACAGAGCGCACCAGTTTTTGTCCGTCCCAACCGAGCCAGTCAAATTCTTTCTCAGCAATGGTCCTATCCTTCGAAATTTCCTCAACTACTGACTTTAATGCTTTTTGAAGAACACTAACGCTTGTAAAATCACATTGTAGTTTAAAAATGTACTCTCCCCAATTCGGATCAAGTGTCACATTTGTTATGCCTGGCTGTAGAGCAAGTTTCACCTTGAACTCATTCACTTTTTCTTTCACTTCATCAAGGCTGGGCACTTTTTTGCCATCAAGGCTATCCAACGCGAGAATGGAGGCTATCTTTACCTTACTTGAACTCAGATTCACATTATATTTAAGGGTTCCACTTCCATCATTGCGGATGGTAATATCATCTACAATTTCGATACAGGAAGACAGCAGAAAGCAGATCCCAAATAAAAAAAAGAAAATGATTCTAGTCATAATACAAAATTAGCGTTTTCGTTCAGGCAAAAACAATACCAATCTACTTCCAGAACACAGTTATCTTACCCGTTGATTTACCTGATTCTAATGCTGTATGCGCACTGGAAATTTCATTTGCTTTGAATGTCGGACCCCTTTGAGGGATTAGTTTTCCCGAAATGTACAATTCTACTACTTCACGCATACAAGCCGTCAATACCTCTGGTTTGTGATCAGCGATCTTCAACATATTAACGCCAAGGATATTTTTGGATCGCATCATCAGACCCACAGGAATGATTGTGCCCATTTTACGAATAAAATTCAACTGAGAGAATATTCCCCATTTACCGGAGGTCAATTCAGCACCACCAAAAAGGATCAATCTTCCACCCGAACCCAATAGTGCCATGTCTTTTTTGAACGTTGATCCTCCCGAAGGATTGAAGGACACATCCAATCGATCTTGATTCAACAATTTCTGAAGTTGAAGTTTGTAATCGGAAGTGTTGTAATTCAGTACAAAATCGGCACCTAATGATCGTACCAAATCTTCTTTGGAACGATCCCCAATCTTTGCAAAAACAATTCCTCCCTGTAACTTAACCAACTGGATAAGGATCGTTCCCACACCTCCTGCTGCAGCATGAATCAACACACGCTCTCCTTTTCGAACTGGTGTAAGGTAATTTGCCATATAATAAGCAGTTACCGCCTGTGTACAGAGCGCCATTGCATCCTCGGCCGGAGCTGTATTGATCTCAGCTACAGCATGAGCAGGTGTTAGTACATGTCTAGCATAACCACCAAAACGACAAAAGGCCACCACGCGCTTTCCCAACAATTCTTCGGAAACACCCTTACCAGTCATCATAATCTTACCAACCACTTCATACCCAACTACACACGGCATAGGGGGTGCTTCCCGGTAAAGTCCTTTACGTGCCATCACATCGGCGAAATTGAGTCCAAAAGCTTCTACTTCGATCATCACTTCACCTTCTTCAGGCGAATGGATCTGAAATGACCTTTGTTCGAACGCCTTTTTTGCCTCACCTTTTCTAATCAGGTAGATCGCCTCAGAGTTCACTTTTTCCATGTTTTCCATCAATAAGTATAACAATTTCTCCTTTAGGAGAATGTTCTCTGTAATATTCCAACACCTCGCTGGCGGATCCTCTTTTATACTCCTCGAACATTTTAGAGATCTCACGAACCACACAAACGTTGCGCTCAGGGCCAATAAATTCACAGATCTGTTCGAGGCATTTAATTAAACGATGCGGAGATTCATATAAGACCACCGTTCGATCCTCCATACCTAGGCGGTTGAGTTTAGTCTGTCTGCCTTTTTTATGGGGAAGGAACCCCTCGAATACAAAACGATCACAAGGAAAACCACTGGCAACCAATGCCGGAACAAAAGCCGTAGGACCGGGTAAACACTCTACTTCGATCCCTCTTGATACACATTCCCGCGCGAGCAAAAATCCAGGATCTGAAATGCCCGGCGTTCCTGCGTCAGAAACGAGCACCGTCAATTGATTTGACAGAATACGATCGATCATGCCGCTCAATGCCTTGTGCTCGTTATGAGCATGAAAAGGCAGTACATGCTTGGATATTTCAAAATGTGAGAGAAGCTTTTTTGTGACACGTGTGTCCTCAGCGAGTATCAGGTCACATTCCCTAAACATCCGAAGAGCTCGAAAGGTAATGTCTTCAAGGTTGCCTATTGGTGTGGGTACTATGGATAATTTGGTCATTAATTGTCATATAAGTACAACATAAAATATAACAAAGTTTGCAAAAATTCCCTACGATTGGCGGCTGTTTTTATTTACAGCGGCACCTAAGGCAAACAATATATGAGATCGTTGCCACTTTAGCCATGATGATTTTATGATTTAGGAAGCAAAGTAAATGATATTCAAACTTCCTTTTCTATCGAATGTATTCAAAATTCACGCAGGGTATTTATAGTCATTCTAAATTGTTGATATGACATTTCTATGACAAAACTTGTACCTTCTCTTCGCAACTTTGCAATTGCATGCTCGCGCAGTTCCATAGTATTGCATTCACGCACCGCAACCTCGATGTCAATACCATCGGTAAACTTCACATTGAGATTGAAGAGCAAGAGCCACGTCTTCACTCTTTAAAAGAGCGAATGGCTATTCAAGAATTAATGTTCTTATCAACATGCAATCGAGTGGAGTTTTTGCTGGTAATTACCGAAGAACCCACATCGGCTTTTTTGGAGTCGATGCTCTCTCAGTTGTATCCTGAACAGGAACAAAAGATCATTAAAGAGTTGGTTCAGGGAGTAGAGTTAAGCAGTGGACACGAAGCCGTTGAGCATCTATTAAAAGTAGCCTCTTCCATTGATTCAATGGTCGTTGGAGAGCGTGAGATCATTACTCAGGTGCGCAATGCCTTTGAATTTTGTCGAAATAAGGGCTTAACAGGAGACTTGATTCGGCTCATCATACGTCATACCATAGAAACAGCCAAAAAAGTTTATACGGAGACAAGTATAGCCACCAAACCGGTATCTGTGGTTTCTTTGGCATATCATCGTTTACGCGACCTCAACATTCCGTTGGATGCAAGGATCTTAATTATTGGTGCTGGTGTGACCAATAACAATATGGCAAGGTTTCTCAGAAAACATGGCTTTCGAAACTTCACAGTATTCAATCGTACAGTTGAAAAGGCAGAGAGGCTAGCCAACGAACTCCATGGCACAGCGTATGCGTTATCCGAATTGCTTGAATACAAAGGGGGATTTGATGTAATCATAAGCTGTACAGGGGCTGATAGTCATGTCATAACCCCCGAGATCTACCAATCCTTGTTGCAAGGTGACTCCGCGCGAAAAGTAGTAATTGATATTGCACTGCCACAGGATCTGGATCCGATGATAGAGATAAACTATCCGGTCACACACATTTCTGTGAATGTTCTGCAGAAGATCTCGAATGAGAATCTGAAAGAACGTGCTAAAGAGATAGGACATGTAAACACCATTCTACAGGCGGCTATGGAAGAATTTGAAAAAATCTACCGAACACGTAAGGTGGAACTCGCTATGCGCGAAGTTCCCGAAAAGGTAAAGGAAATACGTTCGACTGCCGTGAATGAAATTTTCAAAAAAGACATCGAACACATGGACGATCATTCCAGAGAAGTACTTGAGAAGGTCTTGTGCTACATGGAAAAGAAATACATGAGTGTTCCAATGATCATGGCTAAGGACATTCTGATAAACAAGAATTAATGCAGCATATTCGAATTGGATCGCGCGGAAGTGACCTTGCCTTGTGGCAAGCTAATCATGTAAAGGATCAACTGATCGCCCTGGGATGTTCCGTTGAAATAATCGTTATCACCACCCAAGGTGACGCTATTCAGGACTTGAGTTTCGACAAACTTGAAGGGAAGGGATTTTTCACCAAAGAGATCGAGCATGCCTTATTGAATAATGAGATCGATCTAGCGGTTCATTCACACAAAGATCTTGAAACGGAACAACCCAAAGGACTAGCCGTTGCAGCTGTTTCAGAACGGGAAGATCCAGCAGACCTGCTTTTAATACGAAAAGAAAAGGTTGACTCCAGCCAGCTTTGGGAATTAATAGAAAACGCGATTATTGGCACCTCTTCTGCCCGAAGAAAATCACAGGTGAAGGGATTCAGACCAGATTGTCAGATCCATGACCTGAGAGGGAATGTTCCTACTCGTATTCAGAAATTAAGAGATGGTAAATATGATGCTATCCTTCTCGCCAAAGCAGGTGTAGACAGATTGAAGATTGATCTTTCGGAGTTTCACGTAGAAATACTCAATCCTCAGGAATTCGTGCCCGCTCCTGCACAGGGTGTCCTTGCCTTACAGATCCGTGAGGAAGATGCGTCACTTTTTGAGATTGCCCAAAAACTGAACCATCCTGATGTTCAAGAGCGCATTGGGGTAGAACGAAAAGTACTTAATTTACTCCAAGGCGGATGTCAGTTACCTTTAGGTGTTTATTGCACTGAACAAGGCATCGTGCATGTCTCCCATTGTCAGAACTGGGAAGATGGAGCAATTTGGTATGAATATGAATCTGAAGACCTTATTTCACTTCCCTCGATCATTGTAGAAGACCTCACTTCTTATCAAGATTGATCTCATCGATCTATATCACGCGTTCGCTGTCGGAGGTTCCAAAGCTAAAGTCATTCTGTGATGAAAATAGAATCATACTTCATGGATATTCTCAAATATCGTTCACGCCGATAGATTTTACCGTAAGGCATTCTTTTGATGTCATCTTTTTTTCAAGTCCCAGAAGTGCCCACTTCTTTCTTGAAAAAAATACACTTCCCTTCAATATCACCATTGCATGTGTAGGTAAAGGAACCGCAGAATATGTTCGGAATTTGGGATTCGAAGCTGATTTTATTGGTGAAAAGACCGGTGATCCTACGGAAAATGCAGCAGATCTTGCAAAGTGGCTTGGAAAACGACGCATCCTTTTCCCGGTTTCAGATATTTCCAAAGGTTCCATGTTAAAATACATTCCTGAATCACAACTTGAAATTGTACCGGTATACAAAACAGTTCCTGAAGCTAGAAGTGTCAATGAACACGACCTTTACATTTTCACTAGTCCTTCAAATATTTCGAGTTTTCTTCT
>JBIITO010000033.1:0-20063 GCA_044340465.1 Crocinitomicaceae bacterium
AAGCAGTTAATCAATAATGATGGCCTTCTGACAGCAGAGCTTGCTTCTCGATCAGCCATTTCTTTTGAAGATGCTTCCAAAGAGGTACAAAATATGGTAAATCAATGGAATGAAGATTTATCAAGAGGTGCCCGGGTATTAATAGACAAGATTGGCTTTCTTTTTTATGATCAGGAGAAAAATCTATGTTTCGAACAAGATCGGTTTTTTAATTTGCTTTTGGAATCTTTTGGTCTTGGAAAAGTCCATTTTACAAAGGAGCATATCAAAGAGGAAACTAAAATTATCGAGTTGAAACCTGCTATTGAGCAGTTAAAAAATGATAATGCGGGTGGCGCTCAAAAAGGTGCGGCCTGGAAATATCTTGCAGCTGCATGTATATTTCCAGTTGCATTTTATTCCTTCTGGATCCCTGCCAAAACGAATGTGATGGAGTCAGGAATGTTTTCTTTAAAGGATTTCAATCCGTTTTTCAAGAATAAACCTGCCGTCTATAAAAAAGATTCGATAGATGCTTTTCGTTTTAACATGCAATCTGATGTCGCTGTAAGTATTTCGGAAAATTATGAATACCTACCTGGTGTCGTCTTTCCGGTAGAACAAGATGCATCTTCAGTTTTTGAGCGGAATCTATCAAATAATTCCATTAAAGGAAAAAAAGCTTCTAAACAGTTTATTGTTGGATGTTTTAAAAGTCAGGAAAACGTTGAAGCAATGTTGAATAGACTTCATTCAGCAGGCCTGGAAGCTTATGTGTTCGATACATATAACGGACTCTCACGTGTAAGTGCAGGTGGCTCCGACAAAGAGTCAGATATACTATTTATTGGTGAGAAAGTAGCATCTCTTGGAATGCGTGGCTGGGTATATCGCTCCAATTAATTCTCATAGTTGAGAATGTAGGTTTACTCTTTGTCCTTACTCGCGTATCAAATTCACTTTTATTTGTATTAATTTTCTTTTTTGGTTGAATCGAAGTGTTTTTTGTTGTAACTTTTTACCATAAAACTACTACTTTTATGGAACGTTTGACGCCAGCCGAGGAACAGGTCATGCTCAGGTTGTGGAAACTTCAACAAGCCACAGTAAAGGGTATTCAGGAGTTGTACAACGAGCCTAGACCCGCCTACAATACTACTTCAACGATCGTAAGGATCCTTGAACGTAAAAAGTTTATTAAACATAGGTCGATAGGTAGAGGCTATTTGTATTCTCCAAAGATTACTAAAGAAAGATATCGTGAATATCTTATTCAACATTTGTTGTCCAACTATTACGACAACGATAAGCAGGGCCTAATGAATGACATTTAATAAGAGCCGCTCTAGCGGCTTAACATCCAAATTTAATCGTTGAGATATAAAGCATAGCTGATAACAATCATGCGATTAATTTTATAGACTTTTGTGTTCATGCGCATTGTTCTAACAATAATTGTCTGGCTTTTGATCGATCTGTATGCTTTTATGGGTTTAAAAACCATTACCGCACGATCAAGTTATTCCTTGATGCAATGGTTAAGCTGGCTTTATTGGGGTATTGATCTCCTCATTCTGGTGACCATTTTCTATTATAGTTTCGCAGGTAAATTTTCCAACGGTCCGGGTAGGCAGGTGGGTTGGGTCCTCGGAGCGTTGATGATATCACTCATACCAAAACTACTTGTTGTCGGAGTACTCTTTGTAGAGGACATATCACGGATCCTTTTTGCTGTTTTTACATTGGGTCAGAAAGTTTTGGGGTACACAGAGTCATCGAATTATTTGCCCGAAAGAAGAAAGTTCGTAAGCCAGATAGCCTTCGGACTTGCAGCGATACCCTTTTTTGGAATGTTGTATGGTACACTCAAAGGAAAATATGACTATCGTGTGCATCGCATCAAGCTGCGATTCAAGGATCTTCCAAATGCTTTTAATGGGTTCAAAATCACACAGCTTTCAGATATTCATTGTGGTAGTTTCGATGATGCAGAAGCTGTAATGCGAGGGGTTGAGCTTACCAACGCCCAACAAAGCGACTTATTGGTTTTCACAGGTGACTTTGTGAATACAAAGGCAGATGAACTGGAAGAGTGGTTCGATCATTTCAAATTACTGGAAGCTCCTATGGGCAAGTTTTCAATTCTGGGCAATCATGACTACGGAGACTATATCGAATGGCCGCATATGCAAGCCAAACAGGCGAACATGGATAAGCTGCAACAATTACAACGTGACATGGGATTTCGATTGTTGCTCAATGAGCACGTACGAATCGAAAAAGATGGTCAATCGATCGTTCTCGCAGGCATAGAGAATTGGGGGAAACGAGGATTTGTGAAGCACGGCGATCTTACGAAAGCAATTCATGAAGTGAACAACGATGATTTTACAATATTGCTGTCTCATGACCCATCTCACTGGGAAGCAGTCACGTTAAAAGAGGAAAAGCACATTCATCTTACTTTATCCGGACATACACATGGAATGCAGTTTGGTGTGGAGATCCCGGGATTCAAATGGAGTCCATCGAAATATCTGTATCCGCAATGGGCTGGTTTATATTCGCATAACGATCGGCACCTTTATGTCAATCGCGGATTTGGTTTTCTCGGATTCCCGGGAAGAGTGGGGATTTTACCTGAAATTACAGTGATTGAGTTTCAAAAAGCTTGATCGATGAACTAGTTATGCAGTATTTCAAATCCTGCGAAGTTGTAACTATTATTTTTTAATCAGTCCAAATGCATACGCGCGCGCAGCACTATCTGCCTTCACAAAGTCTTCATACTTCGGTTTTCCGACAGATTCCACACCTTGTAATGTTTGTTCATTGATGTTTCCAATATCCAGAAAGGAGATCCGATCATTCAAGAATGCTTCTACCGTCACTTCATTTGCAGCATTGAGAACACAAGCCGCCGTTCCCTCCATTTCCATGGCTTTGTAGGCAAGATCGAGGTTCTTAAATACTTCCCTGTCCGGTTTTTCAAAGGTGAGTTGAGGATAATCCATGAAATTAAAGCGTGGAAAATCTGTTTTGTAGCGATTGGGATACGTCAGTGCAAACTGAATGGGCAACTTCATGTCCGGTAAACCCATTTGTGCTTTCATGCTACCGTCCTCAAACTGGATTAGAGAATGAACGATGGATTGTGGGTGCACAATTACATCGATCTGCTCAGGTTTTAAATTAAACAACCATTTAGCTTCGATTACCTCTAATCCTTTATTCATTAATGAAGCAGAATCAATTGTAATCTTGGCGCCCATCGTCCAATTAGGATGTTTTAGAGCTTGTTCCTTTTTGACGGAAGTAAGCTGCTCCAGATTCCATCCCCTGAAAGGACCTCCTGATGCAGTAAGATATATTTTCTCTATTTTATTGTGGAATTCTCCCACCAAGCACTGAAAAATAGCGGAATGCTCCGAATCTACCGGATAGATATTCACACCATGTTCTCTGGCTAATCTGGTGACCAGCTCTCCAGCTACGACCAATGTTTCTTTATTCGCTAATGCAATGGTTTTCTTGGCTTCGATAGCCCGAATGGTAGGTTTGAGACCGGCATATCCCACGAGAGCCGTAAGCACCGTATGCACTTCATTCGACTCCACGACTTGACACAGGGATTCTTCACCACAGTACACATGAATATCTTCTTTCCACAGGATGTCTTTTACACGATGGTACTGGGTTTCATCTGAAATTACCACCGTATTGGGTCTGTGCTTTAAGGCTTGTTCGATCAATAAATCAGCATTTTTTCCGGCAGTAAGCACTTGTAGATCGAAATATTCTGGATATGCTTCGATGACCTCTAAAGCTTGGGTTCCAATAGATCCGGTAGATCCGAGAATAGCAATACCTTTTTTCTGCGACATGTCCCAAAAGTACGAATTTTAGACCCGTTCCGAGTATCTTCGCAAGATGAAATACAGAATGCTGACGGACGAGGAACTGAGTCATTTTTCGGAAGAACTCAAACAATTTCTGATCGTAAATGGCGTACATGCGGAGGAATGGGAAACGATGAACCAAAAAAATCCTGAAAAAGCAGTTGAATTGGTCGGCTTGTTCAGTGATGCAGTACTTCAGCGGGTGTATGAAAATATAAAATACCTTGAATTCCGGAGCCCTGATTCGTGTATGATGTTCCATCTTGGTAAGGAGATTATTCATCTGATCTCCATTCAGGCAAAAGTAAACACGGCATTAGACTTATCTACGCCAGAGGGAATACATGATGCACTCACACGTTACACGGATTCTCTCTCTTTCTTTAAAACATCAAAAACGTACAATGCTGCACGCGAAGAGGAAATTCACCGTTTTCTGGAGCAAGGTTGCATTCCTTCAACACAGAATTTCTGGGATGCGATGCAATCTGCAGTGGGTTACTGAACTTTCATACTCGCTGCTTGTTCACTTTGAATACATTACCTTTAAACCAAATTAAAAAAATCATGAAAAAAACACTTCTATTCGCAGTAATTCTTTCCGTAACATATGTGGCAACAGCTCAAATTCAACGTCCGTTGGCTAGTCCACAAGCAAAAGTCGAGCAAAAGGTAGGTTTGACTGACCTTAAAGTGGAGTATTATCGTCCATCAAAAAATAATAGGATCATATTCGGAGAAGTTGTACCCTTTGAAGAGATCTGGAGAACGGGTGCTAATGAAAATGCCAAGTTTACATCGAGTGATGCGGTTGTTTTTGGTAAAGATACCTTGAAAGCAGGAACTTATGCCATTTTTACGAAGCCCTCCAAAGAATCATGGGAGATTATTTTTTATTCCGATTATTCCAATTGGGGAACTCCTGATCAATGGGATGAAAAGAAAGTGGTACTGAGAACAAAGGCATCAGTTCTTGCACTTAACGATGTTGCAGAGACCTTTACAATAACATTTGATAAACTTACCACCAAGTCAGCAGAATTGACTTTTTCATGGGATAAAACCCGTGCTGTTTTGCCTTTCAGCGTTCCTACAGCAGTAAAAATGCAGGCCAATATTGATAAGGTGATGAACGGACCAACTTCCGGAGATTACCATGCGGCTGCTGAATTCTACTTTAAGGAAAAGAAAGACCTGAAAAAGGCTTTGGAATGGGAGACGAAAGCGGTAGAAATGCGTCCAGATGCGTATTGGTATCTAAATTTGAAAGCGCAAATTCAGGCAGAGCTCGGTGATTATAAGGGTGCTATTGAATCAGCAAAGAAAGTTGCTGAACTGGCTGAAAAAGCCGGAGACAAGGGCTCTGTTGATGCAAGCAAAAAGGCTATCGAAGCGTGGGAGAAAAAGAAATAGTTCCGTCGGATCTGAAATCTGCACTTGAAGCGCGATTTGGCGCTCATAGGGTAGCGGAGATCAGCTCGCCAGAGGGAGAATTTCCACTTTTACTCTTAGAACTGGAATTGAAAAGTCCGGTGACTGTGTTGATGACCAATGGATTGAGCAACTTCACTATGCCGGTTCATGAGAAGCATCAAAGTAAAGCACATGTTGAGTTATATTTTTGTTTGCCCAGTTACTGGAATTTTGAGGATTTGAATGACCCAAATGCAAACTGGATTTATACTTGGATCAGGCGTCTTGCAAATTATGTGGTTGAAAAGAATACGTGGTTTGGTCATGGTCATACCATGCCGTGCGGCAAGGAAATGAATCCGTTGTCGGCAACCATGAAGCAAAATCATTTTTTTCTCTCAGAACCCATGTTGCTGGAGCTGGAGTTGGCACCGCTGAACCTTGAAAATAAGACGGTTCATTTTTTGGCCATCATCCCCATTTTTCCGGATGAGATGGATTTTAAGCAAGGTAAAGGCACCTTTAAATTTCAGCAAAAATTGATTCAACATGGCATTACAGAGAAGCTCGATGATTACCGAGGAACGGTCTTACGCAGTAAGTGGCGCTTCTTGAAATGATTTGGTTGTTAATTTAGCGTAATATTCATGGTAAAGTTCGCTTCATATTCCAAGCTAGTTAAACGAGTAGCTATTCTTGTTTTTACGATCCCGGTTCTATTCTTTATAACCGTCACAACCATTGTATATTTTATGCAAGACCGATTGGTGCAGGAATTGCTCGTCACCGCTAACGCTGATTTTCATGGCCATATACAAGTCGAAGGAAGCCACATTGCACCATTTGCGAATTTTCCAAATATTTCAATTGACCTTGAAGAGGTAAGCATTTATGAAGGTAAACAGAAGAAACAAAGTGAAAGAATTGCCCATTTCGATCATTTATATGTAGGATTTAACCTGTGGAAAATTCTTCAAGGAAATGCAGAGATCCGTTCGATAAAAATAAATCATGGGGATTTAAGACTTATTCAACATCGGGATGGAAGTCTGAACCTTGCCAATGCACTTTCCAGCAAAAAACCCATCAAACAAGCCAAGGAGGAGCTACACCTCGATCTCAAATCAATTAAATTAAACGAGGTAGATATTTCAAAATACAATGAAGCTAGTGGAATGCTTGTTGACGCATACATCACTCATGCTACTACTAGTTTCAAAACGAAGGATGACCACATGTTCATAGGGTTGAACAGTAGTTTTGAGTTAAGTCTTATTCAAAATGGTGATTCGACATTCATCAAGCACAAGCAATTCTTTGTCGATACAGAATTTGATTTGGATGAAAAAACAAAAATCTTAAATATTTCTCCCACAGTGGTTCAATTAGAAAAAGCCACTTTTGGTTTTAACGGTAACATACTGTTGAACAAGGACATTGATCTTGATCTTCGATTTCATGGGAATAAGCCAAATTTTGATCTTTTCCTGGCCTTAGCCCCGGAAGAACTTGCTCCAACTCTTGAACAATTTGATAATAAAGGGAAGATCTTTTTTGAAGCCCGGATTAAAGGCCCATCTGCCAACGGTAAATCACCGGCGATCAATGCACGTTTCGGATGCGAAGAAGGGTTTTTTAATAATCTTGAGTCCGGAAAACGATTGGAACGTATTGGTTTCAAAGGTTCGTTTACAAATGGTCCCAATCGAGACCTCTCCACCATGTGTTTCGAGTTGGAGAATTTTACCGCCAAACCCGAAGCAGGAAGGTTCAGTGGAAAACTGTTGGTTAGGAATTTTCTTTCTCCGGATATCGATATGAATCTGAATTCTGATTTTGACCTTGAATTCTTGTCGAAATTCTTGAATACTCCTGAATTAAAGGGATTATCAGGACGGGTTGTTTTAAGTATGAATTTTCATGACATCATCGATCTCAATAATCCTGAACGGTCGATTGAACGCTTGAATGAATCCTACTTCACGGAATTAATGGTAGAGAATTTGAAATTCAATTCATCAGAATCACCTGTTCCACTAAGAGACCTTGATTTGAAAGCAACGCTGAAAGGACATGTCGCTAAAATTGAAAAACTCAATATTAAGGCAGGAACATCGGATATACATGTCGTTGGAGATGTAAGTGATTTGCCGGCAATTCTGCACCACACCAATGATCAGGTGGCGTGTCATTTGAAGATCAGATCACAAAAGCTTAATGTGAGTGAATTGACTCGTGATAAAGGGGGCAAATCAGCAGTTGAGGAGGAAATAGAGGAACTTAAAATGGAGCTGGCCTTTAAGAGCAGCGCTCGTTCGTTTACAGAATCTCCAAATCTACCGATAGGTGAATTTTTCGTAGATAATTTGTATGCAAAAATGAAGTATTATCCACATACATTGCATAATTTTCATGCGGATGTTTTCGTGGATGATCGGAATTTTCGTGTCATCGACTTTTCGGGAATTCTTGACAAATCTGATTTTCATTTTTCTGGTAAACTGGAGAATTACGACCTCTGGTTTGAAGAAAAATTACAAGGAGACACAAATCTGGAATTCGACCTCACCTCAAACCGCTTGAAGTTTGCAGATATTTTTGTCTATAAAGGAGAAAATTATGTTCCCGAGGAATATCGGCATGAGGAAATAAAAGGGCTAAAGTTACATGGCAATACGGCGCTTCATTTTAAAGATGGATTGAAATCAACAGATCTGTATCTCTCGACCTTTGAAGGTAATTTTAAAATTCATCCGCTGAGATTCGAAAAATTCAATGGAAGAATCCATTTCGAGGATGGATTGGTTAAGGTAGATAAGTTTGGCGGTAAAATGGGTCGTTCGCAATTCGTGGCGGATTTACAATATCATCTGGAAAACAAGTCAGCCCAAAATCATTTCAAATTAAGTGCTTCACGACTCGATCTGGATGAATTGCTTAATTACAACCCGCCACCTAGTCAAAAATCTTCAGCACCAACGACTGTCGATCATGATGCAGTTTTCAGTTTATATGATCTTGAATTTCCAAATATGGATTTTATCCTAAGAGTGGATCATCTGAACTATCGACATCATGTTATGGATAATTTCCGAGCGGAAATTCGCGTGCAAACCAATCATGTTATTCAAATTGATGAAATGGATTTTGCTGCGGCCGGTGGACACTTTGACATTAAAGGGGAACTCAGTGGAGCGGATAAGAAGCATATTTACATGAAACCGAAGATTTCCATCAAAAATGTGGATCTCGATAAATTCATGGTGAAGTTTGAGAATTTTGGTCAGGATCATTTAGTTTCCGAGAACCTGCATGGTAAATTTACTGGGCATATCTCCGGAAAGATTCGTTTACATGCGGACCTTACACCTGATCTGGATGGCTCAGAACTGACGCTTGATATGACAGTTCTGGATGGAAGACTTGAAAACTTTACTCCTATGGAAGCTTTATCAGAGTATTTTCAGGATAAAAATGTCAACAAGGTATTATTTGATACGTTGAAGAATTTCTTGAGGTTTCAACGAGGGGCTCTTCGGATCCCGAAGATGACCATCAATTCCTCACTAGGATTTATGGAGTTAATGGGCGAACAACATCTGGACGAAAATATGACCATGGATTATACGATCGGGATTCCTTGGAAGATGATAGGTCAGGTAGCAGGGCAGAAATTATTTGGTAGAAGGAATAGAGAGGAGGTAAACGAAGATGAAATACAGTACCGTAAAAAGAATGCACGTTTCGTTTATGTTAAAATGATGGGTGATATCGAAAACTATAAGATCATCTTAGCTAGAAAGCCCTAACGCCGTATTTCGAAAGGCCCTTTTGATCCAAGATTCATTATTGACTGTTAAGTGAAAGAAGTTGTTTCCTGGATTGGGGGAAGCCACTTCAATGAACCATGATTCCTTCATGTGCCATATGTCCATATTCAGAAACCCAGTGGGTGTCCCTGTCCATTGTCTAGATTTTTTCCTGGGGATAGACAACAGAAAGGGAAGTTAAAAAAGCTGTAAGTACAAGAATTTTATGGTGATTCATTTTCACCAAGTTGGCAAAAACCTGATAAAACAGATTAATTCCTAGGTAAAAACCCTTTCTGCTTGAGCAGTTGGGCTATTTGCACCGCGTTTGTTGCGGCACCCTTTCTCAGATTATCTGCAACTACCCACATATTTAGTGTATTTGCCTGCGATTCGTCTCTACGGATGCGTCCAACAAACACATCATCTTTACCTTCGGCGTATTTGGGCATAGGGTATTGAAACGTGGATGGGTCATCTTGCAGCGTAATTCCTGCTTGAGCATCAAGTAGTTTGCGAATTTCAGAAAGATCAAAATCTTTTTCAAACTCTACGTTTACTGCTTCCGAATGGCCTCCAACGACCGGCACACGAACCGCCGTAGCTGTTACATGGATATTTGGATCCAGAATTTTTTTTGTTTCATTCGTCAGTTTCATTTCCTCTTTCGTATAACCGTTTTCCAGAAAGGAATCGCACTGTGGAATACAATTTTTATCGATAGGGTATTTATATGCCATCTCGCCTTGAACATTTTTTCGCTCATTTTCCATCTGCTCGACAGCTTTAACACCTGTACCTGTTATGGATTGATAGGTAGATACAACCACTCGTTTGATTGTATAAGCTTTATGGAGAGGGGCAAGAGCGAGTAATAACTGGATCGTACTGCAGTTTGGGTTGGCAATAATTTTGTCACTTGATGTAAGAACAGCTCCGTTAATCTCGGGAACAACAAGTTTTTTTGTTGGGTCCATTCTCCAGGCAGAGGAATTGTCAATTACTGTGGTTCCCACCTCAGCAAACTTCGGAGCCCATTCTAGCGAAGTTTCTCCGCCTGCAGAAAAGATGGCTACGTCGGGGCGCATGTTAACGGCAGTTTCTAACCCAACAACTCCATAGGCTTTATTATTAAATATGATCTCGTTACCAACAGATCTCTCGGAGGCAACGGGAATGAGTTCTGTTATCGGGAATTGCTGTTCTTTTAAAACTTCAAGCATCACATTTCCAACCATTCCTGTAGCGCCTACAACTGCAACCTTCATAAATCCTTAATATTAAAACCGCTGCAAAATTACTACATTTACCGTCTCTCAACTTTTTCGAATGAAATTCTTTTTACTTGGTTTGGTCCTGGTTAGTGGACTTTTCTCGAATGCTCAACTCACCGATGATTTTGCAGATGGAGATTTTACTTCTAATCCCACCTGGTCTGGTTCAAAGGCGAATTTTACAATCAATAAATCAGGAGAACTTCAAATCAAAAATACTATTGCGGCAACATCCTACCTCTCCACGCCTCACCTCATATCCTCCTTAAACAATGTTGAGTGGCATTTGAACGTACGCCAGACTTTTCCCCCATCCGCTTCCAATTTTGGGCGCATATATTTGACCAGTTTGTCATCCGACCTGAGCACTAATCCTGATGGGTTTTATATTCAACTAGGAGAGGCAGGATCGAAAGATGCGGTCCGACTTTATAAATCCATTGATGGAGTAAGTACGGTAATTTGCGCCGGTTTAGACGGCCAGATCGCTACCTCCTTTTCACTCGGAATTAAGGTTACGCGCGACGCTAACGGTTTGTGGCAACTTTTTCTTGATCTGTCGGGAGGAACTAATTACGGACCACCCATATCTGGAACAGATACCAGTTTACTTTTGGGGACCCACTTTGGTGTTTTAGGAACCTATACGGTGTCCAATGCAACCAAATTCTATTTTGACAATATTTATGTTGGCCCCATTATTTATGATACTGCGCCACCGGTTTTGATCTCCGTTTCGGCTATTTCGGAATCAACTTTCGATGTACTCTTTAATGAACCGGTCAATGCGGTATCTGCGCAGCTTATAGACAATTATTCACTTTCTCCTTCGTTAAGTATTCAATCCGTAACGATTGATGAGGTAAATTCTGAACTTATTCATGTTTCCCTGTTGCCTGCCACGCCCCTCGTCAACGGAACAACCTATTTTCTTACTACGAATAATATAGATGACTTATTTGGAAATATTTCCTCCAATCAAATATCTCCAATTGTTTATCTGGTGGCCGATATTCCATTGAAAGGGGATGTTATTATTAATGAATTTATGTCTGATCCGATTCCCGCTATGGGTTTGCCTCCGGTAGAGTTTGTGGAAATCTTCAATAGGAGCAATAAGTATTTTGACTTGACTGGATGGAAACTAAGCGATGCAACTTCAGATGGAACCATAAAATCGGGGTGGCTTTATCCCGGAGAATACAAGATTCTCTGTGCAGCGGCGGATATAAATGCCTTTTCAACTTTAGGCCTGGCAGTTACCAGTTTTCCTTCTTTAAATGACGCAGGAGATCAAATAGGGTTGAAAGATGCTTTCGGAAATGTTGTTGACCAATTGACCTATACGAACGATTGGTATGTTGATCGAGCAAAATCGGAAGGTGGTTGGACTTTAGAATTGATCAATCCCAATGATCTTTGTTCCGATAAAGATAACTGGAGGACTAGTGTGAATGGTTCTGGCGGTACTGCGGGAGTAATGAACAGCGTGCAAGATCTTACACCTGATACTGCTCCACCTTCTATTACGCAGTTGGTGCCTTTGGCTCCCAACTTTCTGGAAGTTCATTTTTCGGAAGGAATGGATTCAACGTTAGTTAGAAATGCACAGATCATCACAGACCCCGAATTAAGTGTCGCGAACAATAGCATACTCTCTGAGGGGAGTCTCAAAACTACATTGCAGTTTACTGAAAGTCCAAATGGCAGTCAGATTTATAGAATAACGCTGGAGAATGTCGGTGATTGCTGGTTGAACCAAACCAATCTTTCGGGAACATTTGCCTTACCTGAAACCGCTCTTCCGGGAGATGTAGTGATTAATGAAATTTTATTCGATCCATATAACGGAGGATCTGATTGGATTGAAGTTTTTAATTCCTCTTCGAAGTTGATCGATTTGCAGAACTGGTCTCTTGCCAACTTCGACAATGATACGATCGACAATCAGAAGTTTGTATCAGAGCATTTCTATCTACAGCCAGGAGCATTCGCAGTAGTAGGTAAGGACTCTAATTTCGTCAAACAAAACTATGCTGCATCCATTCCAGGGACATTTGTTTATTCTGAAACGCCTTCTTTCAATATTGATTCCAGTACCGTTTACCTGATCTATGCCAATCAGTTGATGGATAAGGTTTCCTATTCTGATGATTGGCATTTCACTTTGCTCGATAATGCAGATGGAGTTTCATTAGAACGGATTGATCCACAAGGTATTTCAAATGAGTCTTTCAACTGGCATTCAGCAGCTCAATCTATTGGGTATGCTACACCTGGAGGACAAAATTCTCAGTTCAGACCAGCTGTTTCCAATGGCGAATTCAGTTTTTCTTCTGAGACGATTTCTCCCGATAACGATGGGTTTGAGGATGTACTACAGGTAAATTATAAACTGTTGCAGTCTGGCCTGTTGGGAACATTTACAATTTATGATGACAGAGGACGGCTTATCCGGGGACTTTATAAGAATGAATTGCTTGGTACTTCGGGTTCATTTACATGGGATGGACTTACTGATAAGCAGGTTAAGGCAAGCATTGGCAACTATATAGCCGTGTTCGAGGCCTTTTCCCTAGATGGCGGAATTATGTTTACTAAAACAAAAGCATTTGTTGTAGCAGGCAAACTCTAAAAATGCTTACTTTGTTTCTTAAATGCAGCAAGTACTCAAACAGAAAGTCAATCTTCTTCCCGGTTCCAAAGGATGGATCAATAAATACATGGATCTTATTCAAAAAGGAAACATAAGTATTGATGTTCAGCTGCCAGACACCATCGACCGCGAAGCCTATATTCATGCCGTTCTAGGAAAGACAGGAATTAATTTCGGTTACCCCTCTTCGTTGTTGTTTGCAAAAAATGTAGATGATGCTAAGTGGACTACTGAGGAAAAACTCAAATTACTTCTGCTCGAGTCACTTTTGTTCATTTTTCAACTACATCATCCTGATTCCAAAATCGATAAAGAGCTGTTCGCTGAAAAACTGCTTTC
This sequence comes from Crocinitomicaceae bacterium, assembly GCA_044340465.1. GTDB lineage: Bacteria > Bacteroidota > Bacteroidia > Flavobacteriales_D > Crocinitomicaceae > M0103. Next base: position 13,370 of record JBIITO010000033.1, read on the forward strand.
CTTTTATGGTAATCATGAGGCAGGATCGATTACTCGGTTGTTCTCCTTTTTCATGAAGGAAAGCAAAGAGGAAAAACTTGAATCTATTCTTGCTGACAGGGTCGATATTAAGCTCAATTTGCTGGAAACAAAATTTTGGATTAATTATATTCATAATGTCTTCATCTATCTGGACGTCATTTTATTTTATGAATACCTTTCCGAGAGAAAGCAATCCACCATTTATCATTACGACGATCAAGCCCTGAATGCACTCAACACGATTGCTATGGCCTCTTCATCAGACGGCATCATCGAAGCCAAGGAGCGAATTATGTTTAAAGTGTTTTTGGCGTCTGCTAATATATCAGATAAGCATCGAACTGTTGCTGAAAAACGCTTTGAGATGGGTGGGAGCTTCTCCGATTTCAATGAGCAGATTAATAAAAGCAAACTTGCAAAGCGGTTCCTTTTAGATTTGGCAGCCTTTGTTATTTGTTCAAATCACGAGGCCGTCTCAGAGGAAAAACAGTTCCTTTCAGATTTGTCGGTGCATCTTGGTTTTGGTGAAGCCGAGCTTAATGAGTCGCTATTGTTAACAGAACAGTTCATCATTGATAATCATGAAAAAGTACCGTTTCTTTCAGATTCTTCAGCAGTAGAAAAGGTATACAGCAGCTTATCCAAAAGATGGATTAAGATCCTCGGACGAAATAAGGATAAACTGGCCGCTGAACTAAAACAAAGTAAGGAATTGGTTTACCTTATTCGCAAATCGGCAACAACTGAACTGTCCAAGCAAGAAAAGGAATTAGTTAAAGAACAATTTAAGGATATTGTAAAAACAATGCCTTCACTCGCCATCTTTATGCTTCCGGGAGGCGCCTTGTTGCTTCCACTTGTTCTAAAAGTAATTCCTGACTTGGTTCCTTCTGCTTTTCGTGATAATAAACTCGAAGAGTAATCACTACAGAATAATAGTTGTATAATTAATTAACGCTTTCATCATCTGGAGATTCTCGATCGAGAATGACACGAATTAGATCACAGTTTTTGTTTGTATTAAAAAGCTTTTGAATATAAGTCTTTCGTTTCTCGAATTCCTCTTTATTCAAACTGGAATTACGTAAGCCCAAAAAGTGCATTTTCAAGTCTTTGGCATCTTCGTAAATCGTGCAAAGATCAGAAAGCGGCGTTCCTTGTACCATTTTTGGATTCACTAACACATGTCCGCTACTGTAAAGACAGGAGAGAAGCTTTAATTTGATTCCACTGCTATTTTCAGTATAAAGTACGTGAATGTGTGCTTCTTGAATGAGTTGATCCATTTTTTTCGTTGAAGGATCGGCAATTAAAGAAATGTCGTTTAAATAGCAAAGCTTTCTAAGATTCCTAGGCGGATTTTTTCCGGCAATGATCAATGAAAATTCTTTATTGATCACTCCCGACAGATTTTTGATCAGGTAGGTAGCCGCTTGGGTATTTTCGGGAACAGCCAAATGTCCGTGAAAAAGAACATATCGCTTGGTGGGAACAAATTGGCCTTCGATCCTTGGCAGTGAAGCCGGCAGTACATGCACATTTGGATTCAAAACGCGCAAACGATCTGCTTCTTCTTCTTTGATCGCGAGCACAGCTGAACAGTTACTTAAAATGGACTGATAATTCTTCAGTTTGGATGCTTCGAGTTGAAAGAAGAGTTTTTTTAAAAAGGAACTTTGCCGCCCAAGTCCACTATAATATTCGTGTTCGATATTGTGCATGCGCACAAGCGTGGTTCTTTTTTGTATCTCTAGGTGTTCAAGATACCATGTCGTGTGTATCCCTTCAAAGAAAATGGGAGCCTTATCTTTTAGCAACCGTTCCAACAGTTGTTTATTCTTTCGTGACTGAACGATAAATGGCCTTTTGGAAAACACCTGCCAAATGGATCGTTTACGCTTGTAGTAAAAGACATCTCCAAATGCTTCCAGTTCTTTATGCCTTCCACGACCGTATTCGAAGATGTGTAACTTGAGTTCAAATCCTAGTTCCTTCAGAGCTTGAATACGATAATACATGTCTATCGCTCCGCCATAATCTGCGGGAAAAGGAACATCCAGGCAAACCATATGTAGTGCTTTTTCACCCAACTTTCGGATAGATCAATTGAAGTGTTTCCGTTTCTTTTTCCCAGCATTCGTTTTCGGCAGCCTCAGCGCAATTAGCTTTTAAACGCATCAGCAACTCCGGATCATTCTGTAAACGCACGATGTGCGCTTTTAATTCATAAACCGTGAATTCATTTAGCACCACCCCAACATCATGTTTACGTACGACAACTGCTACTTCAGGCAGGTCCGTACAAATTACAGGAATTCCTGCATGGAGGTAGTCAAAGAGTTTGTTGGGAAGGGAGAAGCGGTAGTTCATGTTGCTTGGTTTATCAAGCGTTAGACCAAGATCTGCACAGGCAGTATACTGCATCATTTCGGCATAAGGCATCTTTGAAATGAAAAGCACATTGTCGGTTAATGAATTTGCTGCTACATAAGCTTTAAGCGATGGAACAGCATCACCATCTCCCAGGATGATGAGCAGTACATTTTCTATACCTCGCACTGCTTCAACTGCTTCTTCAGCGCCGCGATCCACATTGATGCCAGCACCTTGCAAAAGGACAATGAATTTATCTTCCGGCAACCCGAGTTCTTGTCTGGTTTTTCTTGATTCAGGAGTCCATTTGGGTGAAACATTTCTCACCACTTTTACTTCCTTCTGATATTTCTCTGCGTATAGTTTTGCAATCGAACCGTTTACCGTATAGATCGTTTCCATTTTCGGAAAGATCCAATTCTCGATTCGTTCCCAAAAACTTTTAACAAATGGACGTCCTTGTAATTCGGGAACTTCGGTGTAATATTCGTGGGTATCATACACCAACCGACAATTTCTTTTGAATTTCGATGCAAGATAATTCGCAGCGAGTGTGTCCAGATCATTACTCACCAAGAGATCGGCACGGCGCGAAATCAGGAAACAAAATAGGCGAAGATTGAACGTTGCATAAAACAAAAATCCTTTTTCAAACAACAGTCGAAACCGTTTTGTAGAATACGAACGTTTTGGAAGTTCCGTACTACCCTTTTTTCTTCGGCCAACTAATAGCACATCATACCCCTGTTCTTGCAGGAACAAACAGACCTTGTTCACCCGATTGTCGGTATACAGATCATTGGTGACAGAAACAATGGCTTTTGGCCTATTCATAGTTCAAATGTAGGAAAATCAAACAGTTCCGATGATCTTCTGGATCTGATCAAAAGCATCTTTCACATGTTTCACTTTCACAAAAATGATGCGGAGTCGGTCGTTCTTTTCACTTAAAGTGCAGTTCGACCCATTTTTCTGAATGTGCTGGAGCACCTGCGTAAATACTTCTGTTTCATAAAAAGGGGATTGAGAATTGCTTATGAAATAGCCTACCATCTTTTCAGATTTGATTACGAGTCGTTCCAACCCCAATTTTTCTGCTAACCAACGCAGACGGAAGGAAAGTATCAGTTCTTTTACTTCACGTGGAAGAGGACCAAAACGATCGATCAGCTGTTCGGCGAATGCATCCAGTTCAGCCTCGCTCTTTAAATTGTCCATTTCCTGATATAAGCTAAGTCGCTCGGACACATTATTCACATAATCGTCCGGAATGCGTACTTCCAAATCTGTCTCTAGGATGCAGTCCTTTACAAATTGTAACGGATTATCTGTAGTGCGCTCATCAAACAACTCTTTGAATTCGTTCTCACGCAATTCGTCAATCGCTTCATTCAGGATCTTCTGATACATTTCAAATCCAATCTCTGAAATGAAACCACTTTGTTCACCTCCCAGCATATTTCCTGCACCTCGGATGTCCAGGTCCTTCATGGCGATGTTGAATCCTGCTCCTAAATCCGAGAATTGTACCAGTGCCTCAAGACGTTTACGGGAATCGGAAGTCATGATGCTAAAAGGTGGAGCAATTAGGTAACAGAATCCTTTTTTATTACTTCGTCCCACTCGGCCGCGTAACTGGTGCAGGTCGCTTAGCCCAAAATTATGGGCATCATTTATGATAATCGTATTCGCATTGGAAATATCGATTCCGGATTCAATGATGGTCGTCGCAAGTAGGACATCGTATTCACCGTTGATGAAATCCATCATGATCTTTTCGAGTTGTTCACCGTCCATTTGTCCGTGCCCGATTCCAACACGCACACCAGGACATAAACGCGAGATCATTCCCGACACCTCTCGGATATTGGCCAAACGGTTATGCACAAAGAACACCTGTCCGCCGCGACTTACTTCATAGGCAATCGCGTCTCGGATCGCTTCTTCGTTAAAATGAATAACTTCCGTAAGTACCGGTTGTCTGTTGGGCGGTGGCGTATTAATAATGCTCAGATCTCGCGCGCCCATGAGGGAGAACTGAAGTGTTCTTGGAATTGGTGTAGCCGTTAAGGTCAGCGTATCAACGGTTGCGCGAAGGGTTTTCAGTTTGTCTTTGACAGCCACTCCGAATTTCTGCTCTTCGTCGATGATCATCAATCCCAGGTCCTTGTATTTTACTTTGGTCGCAACCAATGCATGGGTTCCGATGAGGATATCGATCTTTCCTTCCGAGAGATCTTTTAGCGTTTCGGTGGTTTTTTTGGCTGATTTGAATCGATTCAGATAATCTACGGTTACCGGAAAATCTTTCAAACGCTCTTTGAAAGTTCGGTAATGTTGCATAGAAAGAATGGTCGTTGGAACCAAGACCGCCACTTGTTTGCCATCTGTCGCCGCTTTAAATGCTGCACGAATGGCCACCTCAGTTTTCCCAAAGCCAACATCGCCACATATCAGGCGATCCATTGGTGTGGGAGACTCCATGTCTTCCTTAACAGCTAGTGTAGCTTTGAATTGATCCGGCGTATCTTCATACATGAAAGAAGCCTCCAGTTCGTTCTGGAGGTATGTGTCTTTGTTGAAAGCAAATCCCGGTTGACTTTTACGCTTCGCATAGAGTTGGATAAGGTCAAAGGCCAGTTCTTTGATCTTCTTTTTCGTCTTATTCTTTAAGGTCGCCCAAGCCTGTGTTCCCAGCTTATTAAGTTTCGGTGCATTCCCTTCTTTTCCGGTAAACTTTGAGATGCGGTGGAGTGAGTGAATACCGACATAGAGCACATCTCCATCCTTGTAAATAAGCCGGATCGCCTCTTGTGGTTTACCATTGACGTCGATCGTTTCCAAACCGGAGAATTGTCCTACACCGTGATCGATGTGCGTCACATAATCACCTTTTTGAAGGTTGTAGATCTCTTTCAGAGTTAGCGCTTGTTTGGCCTGACGGAATCCTTCCTTCAAGCGAAAACGGTGATACCGTTCAAAGAGCTGATGGTCAGTATAGCAACTTAGTTTGAGATCTGGAGAAATAAATCCTTCATGTAAGGCTAGGTGCATGGGTGTAAAATCGACATTCCCACCAATATCCTCGAATATCTGATACAGTCGTTCTATTTGTCTTGGCTGATTGGAGAAAATAAGATTTTTGGAACCTTTTTCTTTCCGTTGGATGAGGTCCTCTCGAAGGAGTTCAAAGTTCTTGTTAAAACTGGGTTGCGGTAAAAAATCAAACTGAAAAGAGGTGTCAGCTTTGAAATGGTATTCCGGCCCCCACTCGATCACTCGGGATTCATTCAGTACATTCTCCATTTCCGACGGATGCAGGTAGAGGTCTCCAGGAAGCGTATGGCGAATGGTATCAGCAAGTTCCGAATGAGTTTTGACTGCTTTGTCGTATTCTTTCTGAAGTACACTTTTCAATTGATCAAATGAGGATAGCCATACGGTAGTGTTTCGACCCACAAAATCAAAGAAACTACCATTGAAATCAAGGCTTAACGAACCCTGAACATTCGGTATAATATTGAAATGTTTATGCGTGCTCACGGACAATTGAGAGGAAGCATCAAATGTGCGGATGCTTTCTACTTCATCACCAAAGAATTCTATTCGGAAGGGCAGGTCACTGCTGTAAGAAAACACATCGAGGATTCCTCCGCGAATGGAAAACTGACCGGGTTCATACACAAAATCGACACGCTCGAAATGGTATTCCAGGAGAAGTTCATTCATGAAATCGATCGAGTACGATTTTCCTGTCTCAACACGCAGCGTATGTTCCTGAAGTCGTTTCTGCGTAGGAACTTTTTCAAAAAGCGCTTGCGGGTAGGTGACCACCCACACATTATTGCCGTTATTTATCTTTTCCAGTACTTCTGCCCTGGAGACGACATTCGCATTATCAGTTTCTTCCAATTGGTAAGGAACGCGATACGATGCTGGATAGAATAAAATGCGTTTATCCTCTGGATAAAGGCCTTCCAGATCATTGAGAAAATACGCTGCTTCTTCCTTGTCATTCAGAATGAACAGATGATGTCCGGGTGTTTGTTCAGCTAAAGTGGAAGCACACAAACATCTTGATGAACCGACTAATCCTTTCCATTGTATTCGCGCATGCTGATCCCGAAGCTTTTGTGCTGAAAGATCAATGGGGTTGAGTTTCTGAAAGAGGGATCTGAATTCCTTGAGTTCCATAAATTAGTGAAGGAGACTCATGGCTTTTTCCACCATTTGTTTCGAACCAATGAACAAAGGCACGCGTTGGTGCAAGCGATGAGGTTCAATATTCATAATGCGCTCA
>JBIITO010000034.1:0-19968 GCA_044340465.1 Crocinitomicaceae bacterium
GAATTGATCGTGCTAAAGCGGATCATTTGTATAAAACATTTCTAGAAGGTGAAAATATAGACGCCGTTTATATTTGCGGGCCTGAAGAAATGATACTTGGAGTAAAAGATAGTATGATTGTGAATGGCGTAGATCCGAATCGCGTGCATTTTGAACTTTTCACTACAGCTGGCAAGAAGGCGATTCAAGAAGAAACTATTCCAGACGTATCAAACATTTCCGCCAATGTTTCTGTTATCGTTGATGGTGATCGTTTTGACCTCTTATTGGAGTCTTCGGGAACAGCGGTTCTTGATGCAGCACAAAAACTAGGAGCAGATCTTCCATTTGCATGTAAAGGTGGAGTTTGTTGTACCTGCAAAGCGAAAATCCTGGAAGGTAGCGCGCGCATGGATGTGAACTATGCTCTAGAAAAAAATGAAGTTGAAGCGGGATATATATTAACCTGTCAGGCGCACCCGACAAGTGAGCGCTTGATCATATCATTTGATGAATAATAATATGGCACTATTTGGATTATTTGGCAAGAAAGAATCTGCAAACAAGACTCGAAAAGGATTTCATGAACTTCGGGTTTCTTCTGTTCAGCGTTTAACAGAAGAGTCAGTAAAGATCTCTTTGGAAGTTCCTGAGGAACTGAAAAAGTCGTTCAGCTTCAAACCCGGGCAATACCTCGATCTTATCGTAACCGTCCACGGAAAGGAAGAACATCGATCCTACTCGATATGCAGTGGAACAAATGAACCATTGACTATTGGAGTAAAAGTATTGAAAGATGGTTTAGTTTCCAGATTCCTCAATGAAAATTTATCGGTCGGTGATTTTCTTGTTGTTTCTGAACCTAGAGGTCATTTCACCATCGATGAAAAGGCATCATCTATTGTAATGATCTCGGCCGGTAGTGGAATTACTCCGATTTTATCAATGGCCAAATTTGCTCAAGACACGAAGAGATCAGTGAAACTCATTTACGGAAACCGCACAGAATCATCAATGATGTTCAGAGATGAGATCGAAGCCTTGAAAAATATCAAGATCACTCATTTTTTAAGTGGTGAGACGAAAGAAGGTTTCCGCTCAGGTAGGTTGGACAAAGACAACTTTACGGCCTTGATCAAGGAAGATCTCGATATTCTTAAATCCGATGCTTTTTACCTTTGCGGACCGGAGGGGATGATAAAGGATATTCGTGCCACTTTAGAGTTCTTCGGTGTAAAAAGTGAAAAAATCCACTTTGAATTATTCACCGCTCCTGTTGACATGGAAAGTACCTCAAAACAAACCGTGGCGACATTCGAAGGTATTAGTCATGTACAAGCTATACTTGATAGCGAAACCTATTCTTTTGATCTGGATGCGAAAGGTTCTACCTTGCTGGAAGCAGCTGACAAAGCTGGAATGGATGCACCCTATTCGTGCAAAGGAGGCGTTTGCTGTTCATGCAGAGCTAAAGTGCTTAAAGGAAGTGCGTTGATGAAAGTGAATTATGCACTTACGGATGAAGAGGTAGTACAAGGATACATATTAACCTGTCAGGCACATCCTACAAGCGAAGAATTGATAGTTAGCTACGATGAATAAGCTCAAGATTGTTGTGGTAGGCGCAAGCCGTGGCATCGGCGCCGCATTGGTAAGCGTTCTTCAAAAAGATACAGAACATGAGATCTTGGCTCTTTCACGCAATACGTCTGAGCTTGAAAAGAAGTTCAAAGGAAAAGAGCGCATTCGCTATGCGAATTTTGATCTTGCAGACAATATTCATGAACAAGCCGATAAACTTTTTGCAAATTTTGGACAGATCGATATTTTGATAAACAATGCCGGTTTGCTTGTAAATAAGCCTTTTGAACAATTGAATCATGAAGACATTATTGCATCTTATCAAGTCAATGTAATTGGCGTAATGGAAACTGTTCAGGCAGCACTTCCCTATTTGAATTCGATCCGTTCACATATCGTTAATATCAGTTCCATGGGAGGTTTTCAGGGATCGGCTAAATTCGCTGGGCTCGCCGCCTACTCAACCTCAAAGGCCGCATTGTGCTCGTTCACAGAACTGTTTGCCGAAGAGTACAAAGAGTCAACAATCAAAATGAACTGTCTATGTTTGGGCGCGACTCAAACGGAGATGTTGGAAGCTGCCTTTCCAGGATATAAAGCCCCAGTAAGCGCCAACGAAATGGCTAAATACATTGCTGATTTCGCCATTCATGGACAGCGCTGGTTTCACGGGAAGATACTCCCTGTTTCGCTATCGACTCCTTGAAGTTACTTTTTGCCTTTCTCATCCTTTAAGTGTGTCATTAGTTGAACAACCGAAACATACGTAGCATATAGTGAAAGTAAATTAGTTTCGTTCTTGCTTAAGGATATACGTACGTTATAACGGCTAATGAGATCTATTCAGATACTATTTTTCAGCATTTATAACGATTATGAATTGCTCATGAAAAATCGAACTCGAGTGATTTATACCGATAATAGGTTGCACATATTGTTAGTGATCATTGGAATTCTGTTGCCTCTGCCAATTTTGGACTGACTACTGAATGACTACAGGTTTTACGGTACTTTTATGATCAATGGTCGTACGCAGATAATAAATACCCGGTTCTACACCATTTAATTCTATCGGAAATATATTTGAACCATTCTTTAAAGTTATTTCTTGATTCAATAATACAAAACCATTTACGGACACTACCGAACAGGTTCCTATCACTAAACCTTTTGTTCTAGTAATATAAAGTGAGAAATTTCCGTTAGATGGATTGGGGTAAAGGCCAATTTCGGATTGCTGATTTTCGCAACTTAAAGATAAGGGGCCATACAACGTTGATGTTCCGTTATAATCGTACTGAATCAATCTGAATATGGAAACCTGTCGACTAGTTTGCAAGACTACTTCATAAGACAGCAACTCATTGCTTTCTCCTGCCGCAGGAACCTCCTCTAGATCAATCCAATCATGATATTCATCTAAACCCTGCAGAACAAAATAATCTGACAAGTGTTCGTTTGCCGTTTGCCAATAAATATGAACCCCCGAATCATTACAATTCGCATTCAGCAACACCAACTGTACTCCTAATGGACTATCTTCCAATATAGTAATCACCGATATGCCACGCTGTATAGAAGCGTTTATAGCATCACTAATTGTAAACTTGAGTCTTTCCGTTGATTCAACGATAAGATCCTTCGTAATGGTAATTTCAATTGTTTTTGACAATTGTCCCGGTAAAAAAGAAACCGATCCAGATCTGACAGTGTAATCCGTTGTACTGAGCGCCGTACTATCCGATGTATTAAAATTCACTGTAATCGTTGATGAACTTGGTGCAGACAAGGTAAGGGTGACAACTACCTTTCCCGCGCTTTCGTAGATAGTGTAATCCGGAACAGTAAGGTATGGAAAGGATCCTAAGTAACTATTAAGTTCACTTAACAAACCCTGTGTTGCAGCATTCCCTTTGACTACTTCATTGCCAGGGATAGCTAATGACTGCCCATTGAAAATAAGTCCAATATACTTGGAGGCACTAATGGAATAGGTCGAACTGCCATTTGAACCATTAGTCGCCAGCGTGAGTGTAGAAGAGGGAGAAAAAACAAGAGCGGTAACCGTTCCACTCGGAGCGCGCCATTTTATGAATCCCGGAATAGTATGTTCTACACCGTTATTATCTGTGATCAAGACATTTCCAACAATATCATTACCTTGGGAAACGAATGTGGTAGCTGATGAATTCTGGACGAATTGAAAGTTACTCCAACCTAATGTACTCATATATTTAGAGTTGGATGATTCATTTTGACTTGTATTATCCCCCACAAAACCACTAGAAAAAGGTACGGATAACTGAAATTGAGCATTGCACTCCTCAAACGAATAAAAAAGGGAGCCAAAAAGTAGCAGGCAACGAAGAAAAAATTCCATTATTGAATGCTCAAAGGTTCTTCCCTTCTAATCTACGACAATTATTCCATAATTCATGACTAAAAAATCAATTGTGATAAAATACATTTAATTTTTCTAATCTGACTTGAAATAAGAATAAGCGTTAATCGAGAATACTCCTTGGATAAGTTTTTATTGTAAATTCACGTCCTGAGAACGGATGTTATAAATGTATCGGTTAACACTTAACTACATTTTCCTTTTGATGGTCAGCAATTGTCTTTCACAAGACATTCATTGGTCACAATTCAATGATATACCTCTCTTCCAGAACCCTGGCAATGCAGGACATTTCAATGGTGATTACCGCTTAGTTGCCAATTACCGAAACCAATGGAAAAGTGTTACCGTACCCTTCAGCACGCTTTCGGTTTCAGCTGATGCGAGATCGTATATTAACAAAAAACTCGGATTCGGTATTCTGTTCTTTCACGATGTAACTGGTGATGGTAAACTTAGAACGGTCGAAATGCAAGCAAATGCTTCCTACCTTTTCAAATTAGGTTCAGATTCTACACACACCATTCGCCCGGGAATAACGATCGGTATGAATCACCGACAAGTCAACTGGGACCAGCTTTATTTTGATAACCAGTTCAACGGTGTGCTATTTGATCCTTCTCTTCCTACAAACGAACTTTATCAAACAGATCGCCGAACCAACCTTTCCATTGGCGCAGGAGGAGTCTATGAATACTATCGAAACAAAAGAGAAAAATACAGCGCCGGAATAGGGATATACAATATCAATCGACCAAACCAGGGTTTTTACGGTGAAAAGATACAGAGAGATGTACGCTTGAATCTCTTCGCAAAAGGCTTACACAAACTCGACGTGGACTGGGACCTATTGCCTGCAATCAACTTTTCAATTCAGGGTAAGTATCGTGAACTCATGCTAGGATCCTCAGTAAAGTATACCTTGATCGATCGTCTTGGTTTATACCGCGCAGTGTATGGCGGTTTGTGGTACAGAAACCGAGATGCAGCCTGTCTGACGGTCGGAATGGATTATCAGTCCTGGTTTGCCGGCATTAGTTATGATATTAATTTTTCCAAACTGGTACCTGCAAGTAATGCCCGCGGAGGAGTTGAATTTGCCGTACGTTATATACTGAATTATTTTAAACCAAGCAGATCATTGCACCGCGTATGTCCAGATTATATCTGATAACAGCATTCATATGCTTGACATGTTCAATGTTCAGGGCCCAGACGAATCTAGGGTCCTACCTGAAATTTGCGGAGGAGAAATATAAAGCAGGGGATTATTACTATGCCGCAGAATTGTATCAGAAAGCCATGGCAATCGATTCCAATGCTATTTCAACCTTGTGGAATTATGCCGAAACCTTGCGTGCTTATAAAGATTATCGAAAGGCAGCATATTACTACGCAAAAGTATTTGAACGCGAAGAAGGTACGGTTTATCCAATGGCCCTGCTTTACCTCGGACTCATGCAAAAACAGAATGGTAGATACGATGCTGCCATTGAGACCTTTAAGAAGATCAAAACCAGGTTTGCCAAAGACAAAAAAAACTACATTTATCTGAAGTCAAAACGGGAACTCGAATCCTGTTTATGGGCTAAGTCTGTATTAGCTGACAGTGCAAAAGTGGTATTTACTCACCTGCATGAAAAGGTTAACTCCAAGGATTCTGAATTCGGACATGCTTTTCGGGATAATGAACTTTATTTCAGCTCGTTGAAAGCGGATTCAATCAGTTCAGCAGAAGAAGTTTACGCCACAATGTACAAAACACGTTTGTATCGTTCCCGAAAAAAGGACGTGGATTTTGAGCGACCAACCGTATTGAAAGAATTCATTTTTAAAGAAATGAATAGCGGTAACGGATCCTTTTCAAAGGACGGAACACGTTTTTATTTTAGTCGCTGTTCAGATGAGGGATACAATTATCGCTGTAAGATCATGGTGGCCACCTATGCGAATGGCAGGATCTCACGAATAGATTCTCTGGGAACGATCATTAACGTGCCAGGTAGCAACACAACGATGCCTTGTATCGCAGAACTCAAGGGTGAAGAAGTACTCTTCTTTGCCTCCGATCGATCCGAAGGACAAGGAGGAATGGATATCTGGTACTCCGTTATAAAGAATGGTAATCAGTTCGGTAAACCGATCAACCTTAAAAATCTGAATTCTGTCGACAACGAATTATCGCCGTGGTATGATACACTTTCCAACAAATTGTTCTTCTCTTCCTCATGGCACGATGGGTTTGGCGGTTACGACATTTTCCAATCGAACTATGATGGTCAGTTCTCTAGCCCACAGAATATCGGACAACCTTTCAATAGTCAGGCCAACGACCTCTATTATTTCCAGTATGCCGATACGTCTTACTTCAGTAGTAATCGTGTCGGTGTGAATTACAGTAAGAATCCTACTTGCTGCAGTGATATATTCTCAGCCTATCCGATACCGCCTCCGCCACCTCCTGTGGTTACGGACAGTACTCCATTACCAAGACGGGAAAGCCTCGCTGAACTCAGTAAACGAATACCTGTCACCCTCTATTTCCATAATGATTGCCCTGATCCTAAAACACGTGATACTGTCACACATGTAAATTACATAAAAGGTTATGCAGAGTACCGTGAGATGCTGGAAAAATATAAACTAGAATACTCCAGTGGACTCGATGCTGAAAAAGCTACCGTGGCAAAGGAAGACATTGAGAATTTCTTTATTGAATATGTCGATCAGGGAGTGAAAGATCTTGAACTTTTCAGGGACCTGCTTCTGGAAGAACTACAACAGGGTGCACGGATCAATTTGACAGTAAAAGGATTTGCTAGTCCATTGGCAAAGACCGATTACAATGTGAACCTTACCAAAAGACGTATCTCATCACTCGTCAATTATCTGAGGGAGTTTGAGAATGGGATCTTCATCCCTTATCTGGATGGGACTGCAGATAATGGCGGAAAAGTGCAATTCACACAGGTTCCGTTTGGAGAATATACGGCCAATAAACTTACTTCAGATAATTTCCACGATCAGAAGAACTCCGTTTACTCAAGATCGGCCGCCATCGAACGAAAGATTGAGATTCAGAGTGTGGACTACATCAAAGAAGACAGCCTCATCTTTCTTAACCGCATTAAACCCACCATGCTGGATCTTGCATCGATCGGGATCAATGATTCGATCGTTCGGGAACTAAGTTTCCTGAACAAAAGTAACGATACACTTCGAATTCTGCGCACCGAAACAGACAATGAATATCTGCAAGTACAAATCCCTGAGATCATTCTTCCAAAGAGCGAAATACAGATTCGATTTACACAAAACAGACCTTTACCTTTGGGGTTATTTTCTTTTCACGTACGCCTTTATTTTGTCGGATATGAGCAACCTTTGTTGATCCCTGTCAATGGCGAGGGACACTGAAATGACATGTGAGTTACTATCTTTGAAGCTAAATTATAGAGATGTCTGAAACAGCAATTAGTGAAAAGCAACATCGGCCGCGGTTGAAATTCATCGATATGGCTCGTTCGTTGGCTATACTTTTGATGCTGGAAGGACACTTCACCGGAGCGGCGTTATCCAATGTGTACCGAAAAGATGAATTCATTCTTTACAAGATCTGGCATAATATACACGGACTCACCTCTCCCCTTTTCTTTACGGTGACCGGAGTAATCTTCGTTTATCTTCTTTCTGCAAACAACGAGATTCCCTTCAGAGATAATATTAGGGTAAAAAAGGGCTATCGACGTGTATTGGAATTGCTTTTTTGGGGGTATTTCATTCAATTAAATATTTGGAGTATACTGCAGTCCTTCTATTACGGCAGTAAATTTCATCTTGACTGGTTCTATGCATTTCATGTACTTCAATCGATCGCCGTCGGAATCTTTTTCCTTCTGGGCATCTATGGAATTTTTAAATGGATAGGTAAAGGTGCGTTGCATTGGTATTATCTCGTGGCCGCACTGCTTGTGTTTGTGGGGTATGCACAAATGAAGAACTACATTCAACTCGACGAACAAGCAATTACCACTGGTTTAAGTAAAGATCCGGCCTATTGGCCAAATGGCTCTCCTAAATTCCTTCAGAACATGTTCTACGGTCAGTTCTCTGATTTTAGTTTCATGCGTTATTCAGGCTATACCATTCTTGGCGGTATGCTCGGAAGTTTAATACGAACCTATGAACAAAAGACCCGAGAATGGTGGTTTGGAAGTACATTTATAATTGTTGGAATACTGATCAGTCTATTCATACAGCCGATCTTCCATGAACTGGATCAACTCACAAATGCCATTGGATTAACAGAAAAAGGAGTTTATGAATTGAATGCCACCGCTTTTATACGTTTTGGACAAGTTGTTTCAGTATTGGGCGTGTTTATGCTCATCGACAAATACGTGCACGTCTCTGACAGTCTTTATCTGAAGATGGGTCAAAATACACTTCCGATCTATGTGGTTCATGTGATCATTCTGTATGGCGGTATTTTTGGTTTTGGTCTGAAACCACTCGCCTTTGATCAGGATCTCGATCCGTGGACCTCTGTTTCAATCTCGTTATCAGCAATTGTATTTTTTGTAATCATGGTTCGTTATATCGAAACGCTGGAGCATTATTACACGCGAATCCTTGATCGGATTACCTTTGGAATTAGAAAATGAAACAGTTATTAATCATCTTTTTATTGTCGGTGGTAACACTGATACATGCCCAACCTACCAATGTGCTTTTTGTGGGTAACAGTTATACACATATGAACAATTTGTGCAAGATGTACGAGCGACTTGCCAATTCGAAAGGCAAGAATGTGTTTGCTGATACCCTCGCTGTAAGTGGAAGTTCCCTTCAAGGGCATACGCTCCGCCAGAACACCTATAAAAAGATGAAAGCACGAAACTGGGATTATGTGTTCATTCAGGGATACAGCCGCGAACTTTCCCGTGATTCGGTAATTATAGCCGTTCAAACCATACCCTATGCAAAACAATTGATCGACAGCATCAAAAAATATAACCCTTGTATCAGTATCTATTACTACATGACCTGGGGCTATGCGGACGGTTTTAAAGATTCCATCCCTGATGATAACTACACGCTGATGCAGGAACGTATTCATGAAGGATATCTTCAACTGAGTGAAGCAACAGGAAGGTATCCCGTCGCTCCCGTAGGTATGGTTTGGAAACAAATGCGGGAAACCTATCCGGAACTCAACCTGTATGCTCCTGATAACGCACATCCGAGTCCATATGGAAGCTATATTGCTGCATGTACGTTCTTTACTGCCGTCTACAAGGAATCACCACTTGGAGGTACATTCCCAAAAAAGGTCGAGCAACCCCACGCTGAAAACATTCAGAAAACAGCAGCGGATTACGTACTCACCTACTATCCCAAATACCACCTGGATACCCTTCAGATCTCTTCAAAGGAAGATCTAGCACTTGATTTCAGTATTCGTGAGAAATGGCTCAGTATTTCTCTTTACAATCGATCAGAAAAAGGAGATCAGATACGCTGGGATTTTGGAGATGGCACAACGTCTACAAAACGACATCCAAAACATTATTACGCCAAAGCCGGAAAATACAGCGTTACGCTTTACGTAAAAAAGAATTGTCACTGGTACAAATTGAAGCAGACCATCAAAGTCTCTGACAAGGAAAAATACGCTACCCGAGCGCCGGAACCTAAGGTGTCTTCAAACCGTTGATCTTCGCATAATAGCGAACAAGTTCGTTCGTATACACGTATGAACCATTCGTTTGAAGGTGCGCATTATCAAAGAAGTAATCGGAATTATTGTAAACCGGATTAGAAGGATCGTACATCCAAACTTCACCATATCCATCCATCACTTGAAGTAAGCGTTCCTTGAAACCGTTTGTGACAACACGAAAATTAGGAGGTATTGCTACAATGAATTGAATTCCATTTTCCTTGCAGAGCTCTTTGAAAGCTCTGAAAGCTTTGATTTTTTGAACCAACTCCTCTTCCCGAGAATAGTTGTAAGGTTTCCTTTTATATAGCTTATCAAACGATTTTTTCTGGTGTGAAATTGGCATAGAACCACACGGCATGATAGAATCATTCTTGGTGAACTTACGTTGTTTGAATAAGAAGGTAGATTTATTGAGCTGATGGAGCACCAACAATTCATTCAGGATCGGTTTTTTCTCCCTACGCTTAACCAATTCATCACGAACAGCCTTGTATTTAACCAATGGATACATCCTATCTAAACGAAATTTCAAACTCTTACTAACTTTGAGTTCATCAGAATCGTCCACAACGAGAATAACGGACTTAGGCTTTTTATTCCCTTTGGTTTGAAGTGTTGTACGCAATAAGAATTCATGAAAAGTGATATCCGATCCGGGAAACGACAAATTATAGGCGGGGATGCCAAGTGAATCTGAAAAAACCTTCGCAATAACACTTCGTGCCCCTCTTGACGAACCATAAATCAATACATCCGATTGGATCTTTCCGTTGAGTATCATTTCCAGTCTTCGATCTACTTCTCTTTCGGGCGCTGAATCCCGTACAAGTATAAACGCCTTATCCAGCACCAAGTAACAAAGTGCAAAAATCAACAGTCTGATCAAAAGCTTCTTCATTGTTAAAACTGGAAATAGATAAACTCTTGTTCTTTACCGGATAGTACGATAATACAAACGATCAGTAACGAGTAGAACAACCATCGGAATGGTGTATACCAGCGTGACCCTAATTTTTCAAGCGCGTATTTCTGTTCTCTTCCAAACCATTCGATAACAAGGAAGAAGAAGATGAACGCTATTGAAAGATCCGCTAATTCCGGCAAATTTGGACTTTTGAACAATCCTTTGGCAAACATGCGTTTAATAAACTCAACAGCTTGTTCTAAAGTATTTGACCTGAAAAAGATCCAACCAATAACAGCCATAAAGAAAGTCAACAGCATTCCGAAAAGTTCACGAATGGAAGGAATGTATCCTCCTTGTGCAACAATCTCTAGGTTATTCCTATTGGAATTAGTCAACATCAATGGTAAAAAATATAAAGCATTCAACGCTCCCCAAACAATGAAAGTCCAATTGGCACCATGCCAGAAACCACTAACCAGAAAGATAATAAAGGTATTACGGATCTTCATCCATGTGCCTCCTTTGCTGCCACCTAAGGGGATGTACAAATAATCCCTGAACCATGTCGTTAAGGAAATATGCCAGCGACGCCAGAACTCTGCTATATCCCGCGAAAAATAGGGGAAAGCAAAATTTCGTAGTAGCTCAATGCCAAACAGTCGGGAGGTACCCAGTGCAATGTCTGAATAACCGGAAAAATCACAGTAGATCTGGAAAGTGAAGAATATCGCACCCATCAGAAGCGTACTCCCAGAGTAATCGGTATAGCCATCAAAGATCAAGTTGGCCCATTCGGCACATCCATCAGCGACAACAACTTTTTTAAATAATCCCCACAGGATCTGACGGAGACCATCTACGGCTTTTGCATAGTCGAATTGACGTTCTTTCTGTATCTGCGGCAAAAGATGAGTCGCACGTTCTATTGGACCTGCTACGAGAAGTGGAAAATACGCTACAAAAAGACCGAAGTCGACAATATTGCGCTCACTTTTGATCCGGTCGTAATAGATGTCAATGACATAGGAAAGTACGTGAAATGTATAGAAGGAGATTCCAACAGGAAGAATAACATTCAACGTCAGCGAAGAGGAATCCAGATGCATCCCCATCGAGTTAAACAGGTCAGCAAACGACTTTACAAAGAAATTATAGTACTTAAAAATTCCTAAAAATCCTACATTCAGAATAATACTCAACCAAAACCAGAATTTCCGCCAGCCTTGATTAGCCGCCAGTTCGATACGTATTCCGGTAAAATAGCCTAGAAAAGTAGAAAAGGAAAGAAGGAAAAGGAAGCGCCAATCCCAACAGCCATAAAAATATAAGCTCGCACCGAGTAGCAGTATATTTTGCCATGCCAGGTGTTTTTTTGCCACAAACCAATAAATTCCGAAGATCAGAGGTAAGAACAAGGCATATTCCAATGAGTTAAAAATCATGTGCTAAGCCTCTGAGATCATGTTAGCTACTTCGGCCAATTCAAGCTGAGTTGGCTGGAGTTTGAGTTTTGAAAAATCCATATCTGACACTCCATTGATTGGAATCAGATGTATATGGGCATGCGGAACTTCCAGTCCTATGACCGTAACACCAATACGACGGCAAGGCAATACAGTCTTCATTTTGTGCGCTACTTTTTTGGCGAAGATCATCATTTCACCAAGCAGATTATCCTCCAGTTCGAAAATATAATCTACTTCCGTTTTTGGTATTACCAAAACGTGCCCTTTTGTAAGAGGCATGATATCCAAAAAAGCAAGGAAGCGATCATCCTCTGCCACTTTGTGGCATGGTATCTCGCCGTTCACTATTCGGGTAAAAATAGTAGCCATTAGCGTGTAATATCCAGTATCTCGAATTTTACAACACCATTAGGAGTCTGTATATCCGCTACATCACCCTTCTTTTTGCCAAGTAAACCTTTGCCAATTGGGGAATCCACGGATATCTTCTTCAATTTCAAGTCAGCCTCATTTTCTGCAACGAGCGTATATTCCATCTCCATAGCGTTCGCAACATTCTTGATTTTGACCTTAGAAAGGATAAACACCTTAGAATTATCAATGTGTGCATCATCAATTAAACGCGCATTAGCAATGATTGCCTCAAGTTTAGCAATCTTCATTTCGAGAATGCCCTGCGCTTCTTTTGCTGCATCGTACTCAGCGTTCTCCGAAAGATCACCTTTGTCTCGCGCTTCCGCGATCTGATTAGATATGGAAGGACGTTGTACTGTTTTCATTTCATGAAGTTCATCTTTCAACTTCTTCAACCCTTCCTCTGTGTAATAATTGATCTGTGACATTTTAAATTATTCTTTGTCGGTACTAAACAAAAACAAGAGAGCCTTTATGGGCTCTCTTGTGAAACAAATATAAAAATTCTTTTTTTACTTCAAACTGATCGTGGCTCCAATTGTGTGGATGGTTCCGAATACTCCGGCAAAACGCGTAGCGTATTCAATTCCCAAAGCACTTTTATTCTTTCCGACCAATGCATCGAGTGAAAAACCAGCTGTAGGACCAATTAACGCATTAGAGCGGTTCTCAGCATTCAACAAACCACGTTCGTATACGAAACCGGCACGTAAATTGAATCCTACTTTTTCTCCTGTCGTTCCGTAATCCAGTCCGATACGGTATTGATCGTACGAAAACGAATTCGCTGTAAAACCAAGGGCAAGATTCAGCTTATTATTCTCATTAAAAATAAAATCATACGACCCGCCGATTGCCAAAAGTGAAGGCATTTCGAATGTTCCTGATCGCTGCTCAAGAGTTGCAATCGTACCAATGGAGTTGTAGGTTACTTGTTGCGATAAACCATCTCCTTTAAAACGCATCACCGGACCTACATTCTTCAATGCGATTCCAAACTTTATATGTTCATTTTCACCTGTTACATATCGGATACCTGCATCAATCGCAACCCCATTTGCCCTCAAATTGGATATACTCTCAGAAATGACTTTGAAATTCACTCCTCCAGAAATAGTTGAAGAGAATGTTCTTGCATATCCAACATTGAATACATTTGACCTTGGTGAAAAGAACCCAATATTTCCCTCAGGGTTCGCTACAGTAGTGATCATTATATCACCAAAATTCATCGACTGTACGCTCACGGCGATAACGTCAGATTCAGAGATCCTTTGAGCAATACCAGCGCTATTATATGCGATACCTGCACCTCCCATCCAATTGCTGTAGTTAAACTTGATCTGTGTTTTATCAGCAAAGGCCAGTCCGGCAATATTAATGAAACTAGCCTCCAAACCATTCGATGAAGAGATACCAGCATCACCGGTGGCAGAGCTTCGGGCCCATGGGTTCACGAGCAACTGTGAAGCACCTGCAGAGCCGACCCGATCCTCATTTCCAGCATTTACCCAAGAGCAATAAAACGCGGCACCAAGAATCACTATATGTTTAATTTTCATAATCATAACTTTTGTTTCAGATTAAATACCTTGTAAGTCTACCTGTCGCATTCCTCCGAAGAACTTCAGAATTACTTCACCAACCTCAGGAACATCTACGTGGATTAGATATACTCCTCCAGCAACAGGTATTCCCTTATTGTTATTTAAATCCCAGTCAAGAGAAGTCACCGGACTATCCTTCTTGAAAGTACGCACCAGTTTACCATTAACGGTGTAAATACGAACCGTACATCTTTCTGGAAGATTTGTAATCTTCACTCTAGTATCTAGACGTGTACGCTCATATTCTGAAAAGGCATAGTATGGATTTGGTACTACATTGATTAGCTTCAAAGCCTCGGCTAATTGATCTTTGCTTCCAGTCTGAGTTGCTATATCATCCATCGACCAACTATACATCGGTCGACCACCATTTTCACCAGTGGCAACAAAGTCCTTATATTCCTTATTAACGCGTAATTTGATGGTCGCATCTGTTGAATTAAGCTTTTGATCATTTGATAATGCAGGATAAGCTACCCAAGTGAGGCTTCCGTAAAACTTAAGTTTTTCCAAACTCGAATTAGTCATTACCTTCAACATTCTCTGATAGGCATGATTTGTTGCGATATTTTCACCTTCGGACGGAATGTAGGCAGGAAAATCATAACCACCAGTGAACTTGTTGATTGTCGATTGTTTGTAACTAAACACATAGATTGCGTGCATTCCTCCCATTAGCGGATTACTAGTTCCACTGACCACATTTGATGTAGGATTCCAAATCATATCCGATCCATTTTCATCACCAAGAAATGAATTCTCACCAAAAGCCATGTAAAGTCGTGCACCAGACTCCAAATCAACGGCATAACCAGGGAACCAACCCATACCTGTTCCTGTACCATCGGAATTACCTTCCTTGTCTACACTCGAACTCTTTCTCAAAGCTCCAGCTTCAGCACCACCAATATTTAAGTTCTTATCTCGCCCAAGCTCAATCACCGGGCAACGCGTCCATTTGGATTTATCACTAGTAATTACAATATCTACACTAGGTAAGAAGCTTAAGGATGAATAATCTCGGAAGAGAGGATTATAATTACCAAAGTAAGCCATAGGCATATAGTCAGCTTGATAACCAACCAACCTATGCGGTGCTACTCCGCCACCCAATAATTTGGCAAAAACCTTGTTCTTGTCTACTGCAAAAAACTTCTTATTCAAGCCCACAATCTTACCCTCATCATCATAATTACAAGGATTTAAATACGGTAAAGCTCCAGGTTGGCATGAGTAGCCTTGTTCATTTTCATTCTTCTCAGAAAAATAATCCCCGGAACGAATCCAGTTCGTTGGAAAGAAAATATCGTTATCAGAAATGAAAGATAGCCATCTTTTAGATGAATCCTCAAAATCAATAGAGGCTTCTATAATATCGGTAGTTCTATTTTGTTGTTTCTGCTTATCATCGAGACCTGGAATATTGAGATATGAAGTTTGCTTGATATTCACAGAAATACCCCATTGAGGAATGATTTGTTCATTATTTTCCTGTATAGTCCGTTCGGATAGCACTGAATCCAGCAATTCACCACCCTTTTTATCGTAACGATATATAACCCACCTTGCGGTATCAACCGCATGTGGTATTGAATCCCATTTACTACTTGATGTATAATCTTTGAATTTGCACTCAAAGAAGCCATTGACCAAGTTTAAAGGATCAACCACTTTTATCCCAATAGGACCCATGCCGTAGTCATACTCAGGATTTTCAACATATCCGTTCGAAATCACTGAATTCAATGTTTCAGCTGTAAAGGAAAGATTACGATTACCATTTCCATGACCATCAATTCGCGTTATGCGAGGTGAAGAGCCATACCCTATCCTTTGTGCCGTGCCATTTGCTTCAGGAGTCGGATTGTGGGGTACTGCTGACACCGCGGTAATAGAGGTGCCATCAAAATTTAAACGAGATGATATATATGGAATTTTCTGCCCATCCAAAGCAGTTGCATCATTAGGATCGTAAAGATTAAATCCACTATTATCAGCCATACCGTTGAATGCATAAGCGATGGCAACATAATAGTACGTCTTATGATTTACCAACAGACGATCACCGGAAGCGAACGCATCCTCTTTCAATTGAAAAGAATGACGAATTCCTTCATTAGCACCATCAACTTTCTCCACTGGAACTGAGAAACCAAGTGCCTCATCAAATTCGAAATTGATAATTCTGTCAATATCATTTTTGATATCACATTGCGCAACCAAACGAGCCTTTTCAGGATCATTAATATCTGAAACAGCTACATCAGAATTCTTCAACTGAAATATTTGATATCCCTCAAAACGATAGAAGCGATCCAAGGTTTCGTCAGGAATATTCACCTTATCTTCTTCCGCATAAGCCTCACGGTAGTTATTAGATGAAACAGGATTTTCGAGCATTAGAATTAACTCATTGTTCAATTCCTGTATAGTTAATTTTGGAGCATCCGGCGGAGATAGGATTTTGAAACAAGCATCAAAAAGAGCCTGAGCTTTCGTATCCGCTCTTTTCATAGCTCTTACCGACGAGAAAAGATCACCATCAGAACCTCTTCCATAAACCATACCTACGGTGATATTGTTTATCGCTCCCGGACGCAAGATAAACGGACCTGCCGACTGAACGAAACGACGGTCACCAGCGGGATTGTTGTTCGTAGCCTCATCCCACCCTTTTGGAAATGGTCCACTCATATCTACTCCACCTGTCGCCCAAAAAAGTGGATCTGAATCACCCGGGAACATATAATCTGAAGGAACAGTTGTAACTCCAGATGATTCTTGATATCCGAGGCCGCCATAAAACATTTCAGAACCATTAGCCCAACTTCCACTCATAAAGTTGTAGAACTGAGCAGCACTCGAAGGGTCTCTGTATGGGAAAGCAAATTGAGCATTATAATAAGTGAATCTGCGCATCCCGAAACGTTCGTTATCAATTATACCATCGGAATAACCTATACCAATACCTTTGTAAACAATACCATTACCGTTAATTGCTTCTAAAACACTAGGTACAACTTCCTTTTTCGTGTTTTTATCAACATATGGCCCTATATTATCTTTATTATCTGCATCTTGATAAGGTCCTTCAAAAAAGTCACAACCAATTGCCGGAGGATTTTCTCCATAACCCAATCTACCTGCATCCGATTGATCGACCAAGTCACCATTGAACATATAACCTAGTCCTCTTGATACATCGCAACCTGCATAGTCATCCGAATAGTTTCCAACATCTGCATCAAGGTACTGCGAGAAATACGTATTGAATAATGTTTGTGTACCACGATTGATCAATTCGTAATTGTAAAAAGTCATCCTGTTAACTTCATCATTCGTCGCAAACGCAAAAGCTTGTGCACGAATTTCCATACCTATAGGATCACCATTCGTTTCAGTATGAATATTCCCTTTATCATTGAATACCCACCAATGTGTCTCATCACCAAAAAGAGAAATTCTCCTATCTACACCGCACTCAATATCATCTCTTCCGAGGATATCATCATACCATGGGTGATCTCCGTCAGCAGGGTTATAAACACCATCTTCATTTCTGTCGTAATAAGGAGCCAAGAAATAATCTTGGCCTCTGCTAACATCGCCATGCGCAGGCCAATTATAAATCCGGTTTAATTCATCAGCCGTAGGTTCTGTTATATCGTCACAGCCCGCTGTTTTAATACCTTGCGTACACTCAAACCAAATATTAAATCGAATTACCTCCGCTTTTCTGATGGTAAAGAATTTATCATATGCCACACACTGGTCGGGATCAATATTTGCCTCTCCAAAATCTCGAACGGCATCATCTCCTACAGGAACAAGTGGATTGTAATTACCCGATCCGGTGTTGACAGTTAATGGCCCAGGCCAAAAGTCATTTCCTTGACGATACGTCAATGCAGCTAATTTCAACTGGCCATTTACATCCGTCCCACCCATCCAAAGTGATCCGGCATAAATTACGTTACGTCCACTTCCCTTAGGAACTTCGTAAGACGCTACTCTTGCAGGCCTATTTTGAAACATACTCCCACCTTGCTCAATCAATGCCTTCACATCATTAAATTCCATGATCAATTTAGCTGTTGCTGGTGCACAGTTTGCGCCCTTCAAAGCTGGCAAAGGCTTCTTACCTAAATCATTCGGACCAAGGTATGCCAAGGCTTTCGGCATCCAACAAAGGCTAACCCCCACTAATGCGATTACGAATTGTTTTTTCATAAGGTACCTCTATATAATGAATTAAAAATCAAATTTAACACCCAAGCGAATAGTTCTAGGTGCGCTAATATTAAATGGATTCTGAATCTTCATCGTGTAAAAATCTCTGAAGGACTGTTCATCGAGTTGATTCTGAATTGAAGTCTGACTCGCAGCCGCCGCAAGGAATCCGTCATCATCCCAGTTACCAGTGGCACGATATACATTTAATACATTAAAATGATTGAAAATATTTGTAATACGGAAATAGACATTCAAGAAAGTCATTTTCTTCCTTTCCTTGTCCTTACCGAACTCAAGTTCAAAAGTTCTGTCTAACTGGACATCCGTTCTGTAAGACCATGGCAACCTAGATCCATTCAAAGTACCATTTAATCCCGCATTGAGGTTACCTATTCCCTCATCAGTAATAAATGTCTGACCAGAGTATGGTGAACCAGAATAAATATTTGTGACCACATTCAAACCAGTGTTGGCAAAAAGATTAAAATCTCCTATAACCGGACCATTGTAATCCTTTCCATCACCATAACGATAATCCATGGTAATAGCAAAAGCGTGACGCTGATCAAAATTGTATGGGAATATATTTCTCAAATTAGGCAAACCTGCGTTGATCAAGCCTGCCGCGGATGTAGCATCAGACCCGGTACCATCTGCAAACTGGAGTGTGTATGCAGCTGTCATACGTATATTACCAGTACGTCGAAGATCATACGCCACAGTCATCCCCTTAACGGTACCAAAATCACGGTTACCAAACGTTCTGTAAGTAGCCGGATAAGCTTCGAAAACATTGATCAACTGGACATTGTTGCGCTGCTCACGATAAAAAGCGGATATCTTCAATGAAGATGTTTTTGATAATACCTGTTGAAATCCTAATTCGTAATCCACAGTTGTCTCTGGCTTCAAATTAGCATTACTGATTATTGAACTTCGTGATTGAATGAACTGATAATCGAACGGATCGAATCGAAATCCGGAAGTAGGTCTTTTTGTTAATATATCGTAATGCGCAAAAAACGAGGCTTCATCGGATATTGGAAATGAAAATGCGATACGGGGCATCACATTTACCTGCGCTTTGTAATCCTCAAATGCATCCGCACTTGGAGTCGTTTGTGAAGGATTTAATAACCACGGTTGAATACCCGTAGCACCTCTGATCACTTTGGGATCTTCAACCTGAATACCTTGCGCATTGTACCAGTTCATTCCTACCCTGAACCCATTTATGGCAGATGGGTTATTAACGTCGTTTACGTAAACTGTGTAATCATCACCCATGGCTTCAGGGATATTTACCCACGAATAGGTTCCCGGATCGTTGGCAAGTAACTCCTTAGCCTCCTTTACGGTGCGTGCATTGTAGAAGAGGTAGGGGTCTTTCAAAACCGGTTGATTTGCATCAAATACATCAACCCGAACTCCTACGTTAAACACAATATCATTAAATGCAAACTTATCCATCAAATAACCAGCGATATATGTAGGCTGGAAAGCTCCAACAAAACGTTTGTAATTACCGTTCTCATCGAATTCATTGAAATACTTGTTGATATCCGTGCTTCCACGTACCTTTTTACCTGTGTGATCGAAACCCCAATAAGAAACAAATGAATTCCCTCCATTCAGTAATTCGTCAGGGGAGAACA
>JBIITO010000123.1:0-6234 GCA_044340465.1 Crocinitomicaceae bacterium
GCTTTTTACAAGCCGGCAGACCGAGTGTTTCTGAACATAGTGAAGAAATGTATCGAGGGATGCGGCAGAAGCACAGGGAGAATGTGAATGAGAGCGCTGCGAAAACCAGAATTCATTCTCCGCACTCGTTCTCTTTCTGATTTTAGAGCCATATGCTTTGAGAGCCGAGATACGAAACAAATAATGTTCAGCTCTTAACCGAGTATATTTGCCTACTCCTACTTCTTCATGGCTTCTCCATCCAGTCTTAACAACTCTGTTAACACCTCCGAAGTAATATCCATACCGCCTTTGAAGTAAAGAGTTACGGACTCATCTATGACATAATTCAATTTTTTTCTGTCCGAAACAATCTCTACGGCTTTTTGAACGCGATCTAGGATTGGCTTGTTCAATTCCTGAGAAAGGATCTGCATTTCCTGATTCAACGACTGCTCTCTTTCCTGAAGATTCTGTTGCTTTTTCATTAATTTATCCTCTTCGATCTTGATCTGAGCCTGGATCATATTTGGACGATCTTTTTCGTATTTTGCATATGCTGAATTCAAATCTGCTTCCATTTCTTGAAGCTCTTTCATACCATTTGCTTCAAATTCCTTCAGTTTTTTCATCGCATCTTTACGTGAAGGAAGAGTATCCAACAATTTTTGCGAATTAACATGCGCTACCTTCGATTGTGCATCTACCAATCCTACACTAAAAATAACCGCCAGGGTCAATAATACCTTTTTCATTTTTCGTTTTACTTTACTGTTTATTCGTGCTTGAGATGCCCATTTCCTTAAGAACCTCATCACTTATATCAAATTTACTATCTGCATACACCAGATTACTCTGGTTAGCTTTATCAAACACAAACGTGTAATTCCTTTTGGATGCCACCTTTTGCATAGCATCAAACACCCTATCCTGGATGGGCTTAATCAATTCCTGTCGCTTCTGAAAATAGTCGCCATTCACACCGAAACGCATTTTCTGCATTTCCATGGCTTCAGTTTCGAGCTTTCCAATTTCCTCCTTGCGTTTATTCTTTTCCTCGTTCGGTAAAAGAATCTCCTCTCGTGCAAAATTATCCTTTTTCACCTTCAACTCTTCATAGCGATTCTCAATCTCCTGAGTCCAACGCTCTGCAAGTTTATCGAGTTTGTCTTTCGATTCTTTATACTCCGGAACGTTTCCCAGGATAAAATCAGAATCAATGTATGCATACTTCTGTGCCATGACAAAGGCTGTGCCAAACAAGAGAAAACATACAATTAGGAGCTTTTTCATTAACCAACTTTCAAGCCGAACGGCGAATTTAATCAATTTATTGTGTTCATTTGCTTAAAGTTCACCAAGATTCATTCCGATGGTAAAGGTCAACTTAGGATAGAATCCTTTTTGATCAATGCTGTTATTAATCGTTGAACGTTGTGCATCGTTCGACCAATAATCGAGTTTATCGAATCCAAGTCCGTAATCTAAACCAAGCATTCCAAACATGGGAAGAAAAATTCGTATTCCAACTCCCGCAGATCGTTTCACATTGAACGGATTGAACTTGTCAACACTTGGGAAGGTGTTTCCTGCCTCTCCAAATAACATCGCATAAAAAGTTGCCGAAGGATTCAGTGAGATCGGATAACGCAATTCAAGCGTATATTTAGCAATGATCGGATCTCCACCGGCGGACGAGATGGAATTATCTTCGTACCCTCTTAGCGCAATGATCTCCCGACCACCAAGCTGGTTGATCCCCGTCAGTCCACTTCCTCCTAAAGAGTACCGCTCAAAAGGCGAGAGTCCTTTCGTTTTTGAGTACGCACCCATAAATGCAAACCCTACTCGAGGCATCAAGATCAGTTTTTTGTCTGACGTAAGTGGCAAGAACCATTCACTGGTGAATTTCAATTTGAAATATTCCAGGTACTTGTATCTTTCTTGAGAACTCAAGTTGGTGTAATCACTCACATTATCAAAAAGTGAATACGGGATCGAGCTTTTGGCAGTGAACGTAATATTGGAACCGGACTGCGGATAGATCGGTGCACTCACAGAACTACGCTGAAGAACATATTTAAAGGCTATGTCATTTGCAAATCCTTCAGAAAATATCGGGAAGAAACTGTAATTGGTTACGTCATAGTACTGATAGCTCAATTCATAATAGGCTGTAAAGTAATCGTCAGGCCATTTTTTTCTGCGACCAAGTCCAATCCCCGAACCGGTAATTTGTACACCGTTGTAAGCTGGATTTGTTGGTAGAAAGCCATTTCCAATGGCGGTATGATTGATCCAATAAGACAGCGAGTTCGGTTTTCTTCCGCCAAGCCAGGGCTCTGTGAAGGAGAAATTATATCCCTGAAAAAACCTACCATTGGTTTGAGCTCTGATAGACAAGCGCTGACCATCACCGCCAGGCAGTGGTGACCATGCACCTTTCTTAAAGAAATTCTTCGTAGAGAAATTATTGAATGTCAATCCCAATGTTCCAATGATACGAGCATTTCCTGCAGGACCGGCACCACCATATCCTCCGGAAAGCTCAATCTGATCCGACGATTTCTCTTCCACCACATACTCAATATCCACCGTTCCATCCGCAGGATTTGGAATTGGATTCACCTGAAAACCTTGCTCATTGAAAAATCCAAGCTGGGCTAGTTCACGCTGAGTACGAATGATATCGTTTCTATTGAAAAGATCACCGGGTTTTGTTCGGATCTCTCGTCGAATAACATTTTCATTCGTTTTGGTGTTACCCTTAATGATAACTCTTCGAACTCGCGCTTCTTTTCCCTCAATGATACGCATCTGATAATTGATGTAATTATCACTCACGTTTGTCTCCACCGGAATCACCTGAAAGAAAAGGTAACCACGATCCATATACAATGAAGATATATCGCGACCATCCTGACTCATATTTAATCTCTGATCGAGCAAGGTTCGGTTATATAGATCCCCACGTTTGATGCCTAATGTGCTATCCAGGTAAGAAGATCTGAATTTGGTGTTTCCGATCCATTCAATATCACCGAAATAGTATTTTCCTCCTTCTTCGATTTTCAACTTGATGTACAGTTTACCATCAGACAGAATCACCGTGTCGGATTTAATTGTAGCATCTCTAAGTCCGATCGCATTGAATTTTTCAAGCACAGCCAACTTATCTTTCTCGTAGGAACCTTCGGTAAACTTCGATCGTTTGAAGAAACGCCACAGTTTCTTCTCTTTGGTGTCCTTCATGGCCATTTTAAGTTTCCATTGCGGGATACTGTGCACTCCTTCGAAAGCAATCTCCTCTATACCAATTCGATCACCACGATTTATATTTATCACAAAGATTTCAGAGTTATTCATGAGGGTATCTGCAATTCTGTTGATCTTCACACCAACGGAATAGAACCCTTTTTCTCTGAAATACCCTTTGATCTTACTTTCTGTTTGATAGATCAGGTTTTCAGTAATCGTCTTTCCGGAATAGAGTGAGATCTCCTCCCTGATCTTATCTGCATCACGTTTATTGATTCCTTTGAATTTAAAACGCGAGAGTTTGGGTCTAGGCGATACTTTGATGACAAGATAGATGACTCCTGCCAGCTCCTTCTCGGCAAAAATTTCCACGTCAGAAAAAATACCTTCGTTCCAGAGATTGCGAATGGCCTTAGCGATCTGTTCGCCAGGTATAGTAATCTGCTGACCTTGTTTCAGCCCGGCGATCAGTTTGATAGCCTGATGATCGAAATTATCTGCCCCATCGACACGAATAGGCCCTAACTCGTACTTTTTAGGTTGTTTAAAATCGACTTGTAGGTCACCTATAGAAAATGGTTCATCCTGTGCTGAGACCACAAGATGCAGAAAAGTAAAAATAAAAAGTAGAATTCGCACCATCAAGTCAATTGTTCGGAAACCATTCCAAATCTGCGTTCACGGGACTGGTAATCCAGTACAGCTTTGTAAAAATCATCTTTTCTGAAATCCGGCCATAATACATCTGTAAAATGGAACTCCGTATAGGCGACCTGCCACAGTAGGAAATTACTGATACGGTGTTCTCCACTGGTTCGGATCAATAACTCCGGATCAGGAATCTCTTTTGTTGTCAAGTGATCACTGATGAGATCAGCGTCTATCAGAGAAGGATCCAATGTGCCTTTTTTCGTTTCAGCGGCAATCTTACGCACGGCATTAACAATCTCCCACCGTGCACTGTAGTTTAATGCAAGGATCAAATGGATCTCCGAATTATTTTTAGTGAATTCCTGAGCCTCCAATAGTTCATTACGACAATTTTCAGGCAATCCATCAATATCACCGATCGTCAAGACGCGTACTCCGCTATCAGCAAGTTCTCGAATCTCATTCGCAAGTGAACGTACCAAAAGATCCATTAACCCGTCTACCTCTTCTTTTGGTCGATTCCAGTTCTCCGTGGAAAATGCGTACAACGTAAGGTATCCTATTTTTAGTTCTCGTGCAGCTTTGAGTGTTTCCCGAATAGACTCTACCCCAAAATTGTGTCCATACAAGCGCTGCTGACCTTGTTTTTTGGCCCAGCGGCCATTACCATCCATAATGATGGCTACATGACTTGGTGTATTTTTAAGATCTATCTTATCCAGTAAACTCATTTCAACTACAATTGAACGAAAATAGGTAAAGAATCTTGTATAGTAGTCATCACATTTTTACTTAACACACCTTAACAAAAAGAGGGAGCCGGAATCCGGATCCCTCTTTTCAAGGTTTATCTTCTTTTACTCCGCAAGGATAATCACTTTGTTATTGAACATTTCCATAACGCCACCTTTGATCGCTACTCGGATCACTTTCGCATTGGAACTATCTTTCTGAATTAGGTTACTTGTTTTTTCACCTGCATCAAAAGGAACAGGAAGATCCACTTTCACCGTTCCGTTCGAAAGACCGGAAATAATCGGAGCGTGACCGTTCAAAACCTGAAAAGATCCGTCCAAACCAGGCAGCTGAACTGCGTCAGCCTCACCTTTAAAGATCTCTTGTTCAGGAGTAATGATTTCTAAACGCATCGTATTTGTTATTGCGATGATTAAACTTCAGCTAACATTTTATCACCTGCAGCGATGACATCTTCGATACCTCCTTTGAGGTTGAATGCTGCTTCAGGATATTTGTCGTATTGACCATCCAAGATCGCGTTGAACGCTTTGATCGTTTCCTGAATGTCTACAAGTACACCAGGTATACCCGTAAACTGCTCAGCTACGTGGAACGGCTGAGACAAGAAACGCTGAACACGACGAGCTCTGTGAACCACCAATTTATCCTCTTCAGAAAGTTCATCCATACCAAGGATCGCAATGATATCCTGAAGTTCTTTATATCGCTGAAGTGTAACTTTGACACGTTGTGCACAGTTGTAGTGCTCTTCACCTACGATTTCAGGTGTAAGGATACGTGACGTGGAATCCAATGGATCCACCGCCGGGTAGATACCTAACTCTGCAATCTTACGAGAAAGTACCGTTGTTGCGTCCAAGTGCGCAAAGGTATTCGCCGGAGCAGGGTCAGTTAAGTCATCTGCAGGTACGTAAACCGCTTGTACTGATGTAATGGAACCATTTTTAGTTGAAGTGATTCGTTCCTGCATTGCACCCATCTCTGTCGCAAGTGTAGGTTGGTAACCTACTGCTGAAGGCATACGCCCAAGTAGCGCGGACACCTCAGAACCTGCCTGTGTGAATCGGAAGATGTTATCAACGAAGAAAAGGATATCTTTTCCTTGTCCGTCTCCTTCTCCATCGCGGTAGTATTCAGCAAGTGTAAGACCTGAAAGAGCTACACGAGCACGTGCACCGGGAGGCTCGTTCATCTGACCGAAAACGAACGTTGCTTTCGATTCTTTCATTTCTTCAAGGTCGATCTTCGTCAAATCCCATCCACCTTCTTCCATAGAATGCATGAAATCTTTTCCATAGCGGATAATTCCTGACTCCAACATCTCACGAAGCAAGTCATTCCCTTCTCTTGTACGCTCACCAACACCTGCAAATACAGACAAACCACCGTGCCCTTTCGCGATATTGTTGATCAATTCCTGGATCAATACAGTTTTACCAACACCAGCACCACCAAAAAGACCAATCTTACCTCCTTTTGCATACGGTTCGATCAGGTCGATCACTTTAATTCCTGTAAAAAGTACTTCTGTAGAAGTGGAAAGTTGATCGAACTTAGGGGCTTCTCGGTGAATTGGAAGACCATTGG
>JBIITO010000035.1:0-19911 GCA_044340465.1 Crocinitomicaceae bacterium
ACTATTATTGCCAAAAACCACTGGATCCGGCAAACAAACCAAAGAATTAGGGACTGCGATAATTGCCTCGATAACGTTTAATTCAAACTTGAACGCGGCCAGGTTGCAATTTGGACTTTGATTCGTTATTGACCATACACCGGGAGTACTCGTAAAGCCATTATCATTCCCTCCACATGCACCACACACGGCATGATAGATTCTTCCCGACTTATCAAACCTACTTGTGCCACCATCTACATGATTAAAGCTACTATTTACACCACCCATGAATGTAGCATATTTCAAAGTAGCAGCATCTTTATCCAATACGGCAATGTAAAAATTCGAACCGTTGGTAGTCGTCTGATGAGCTCCAGATGTAGTTGTTAATCCATTCGTTGAACTGTATCTTGCTTGATTACCATTCGTTGAATTAATGGTACCTCCCCAACCGGAAAGATAAATATCATAGCAATCGGATACTAAAAATGCTGTGGGAGAAATCTCCGGGTGGCCCGATCCCGCACCAATAAGGGTCGTCCATTCCACCGTAGTAAGCGTGTTATTGTATTTACGTATGAACTGTCCCGAATTGGGATTGCCGTATAATCCGGGAGAGATCGGCCAGGAACTCTCCGTTTGTCCATAAACGTATACATTATCATTCGGATCTAATTGTACAAAATAAGCTTGATCATATTCGGACATTCCCATGTATGTGCCTGCCATTAAAACGGATGTCTCACCCTGTATCTTTACTACATAACCATCCGAAATTCCTCCGTTAAATGTCAAATCCTCTCCGGAGAAAAAAGGCAAAGATGAGGAAGTTGTTCCTCCAGCAACGAAAACAGAGCCATTGGATGCTAATTGTATGGAATTTCCGGTTTCTAGTCCTGAACCTCCGAAATA
The DNA here is from genome assembly GCA_044340465.1 of Crocinitomicaceae bacterium. Classification (GTDB taxonomy): domain Bacteria; phylum Bacteroidota; class Bacteroidia; order Flavobacteriales_D; family Crocinitomicaceae; genus M0103. The sequence continues at coordinate 895 of JBIITO010000035.1, forward strand.
GGTAGACCAAGACAATGATGTTAGCGCACTATTCATGCGAAATATGACTGCATCCTGTATTCCATTCAACGATCCTTGAGCGGCGCCCTTGATTGGAAAGTCAGAAGAACGTGTCGTACTTGAAACATAAACAAATCCTTTATTTACAATTATCTCTCCCCTGAATGGATCTCCATAATTATAATTGAGCGCATCACTATTAATCCCATCTGTACCTGCACCACCAACAAAAGTGGATCCTATTAATACAGAACCAGAGGCATTGAATCTTGATACAAATAGGTCTGCACCATTATATCCTAATTCATTTTCTGCGATGGCAGGACCCCCATTGAAAGAAACATCATAACAACCGGCTACTATGGGATAATTAGATGATCCGGTTACGCCCATTACATACAAATTGGCATTTTCATCGGAAACTAAGCTGTGTGGGGCTTCATTTCCGGAGCCTCCCAAATAGGTGGAATAAATCAATTCTGAACCCGTTGAATTGAATTTGGTAATCGCTGCGTCAAAACCCGACATCGTATAGGTATTATTACCAAAAACATACGTATAGTTATTACCTCCGTTAAATGTTACATCAAAAGAACCTGATATTGTAGGGTAACTTCCGTCCATATTAAAAACGATACCCCCTGCATAGAGGTTCCCTTGAGGATCCGGAGTAGCAGTCATTCCCCAATTGTCCATTGTCGACCCTGAAAACGAGCTGAAAACGAGATAGGGATCTATCACCAGTTCCAACGAAGTGTCATAACCATTAGGGAACAAATAGCGCAATGACCCATTAAGCAGCTCATACATAACACGAACAGGTTTTTTCTCTCCCTGATGATCTACATTCCATGCTATCGGTACCTCTTCAATTAGATCACCAAAGTCGGTATGAATAACGATTTTTCCATCTTTCTCTTCAATGCCATTTGCTCCGGAAATATTCCATTTGATTTGCGATGGATCAGCCTCAGGTTTTACCAAGAATGAATACTTGAATTTCTCTTCGGAGCCATCAAATAATAGATCTATAGCTGAATAGAAATCATTCATTAAAACACTCCCGTAACTGTGTATGCCTGATCTCCATCGCGTTGTGTCGGAACCGAAATAATAATTTCGGTAGAAGGTGCTCTTGTTTGATTCGGATTTTACTCCATGCCAATTTGAACCAAGAAAGTTGAATTTCAATACCTGACAATGGACGGAAAGATCATGCTCTTTGACTTTCCGAGTCTGCTCATGGGTCATGGCGTTGTTCAAAGCGAAAGTGAAGCCTGTACTATCCACATACATCTTACCTTGCTGCAAATCCAGCGTGTAGAGAATATTTGGATCCCATTGACCCTTGTTTGGATGCATGAAAATATGCTGTGCCCTTAACTGGACAACACTAAGTAGAATCAAGAAGCAACTAATCCGATTCATCAAACCAGTCCAATTTACAATATTTTGCGCTCAAAAAGTGATTATTTTTTTTCGTTTTACCCCTTATAATTAGTAAACCGCTGAGGTGCCTTAAAGGTTGCTTTTTTCGAAACAATATTGAAGAAACAGCAGCTATTTCCAGCGTAAATAATTGTAAATTTGCGCCTCACTTTCAGCTTTCAGTTCCATGAGCGACGCCATTAAACACGAGTGCGGAATTGCACTTCTACGACTCAAAAAACCAACTCAATACTACCTGGACAAGTATGGGAGTGCTTTCTATGGGCTGAATAAGTTGCATCTTTTGATGGAAAAGCAACACAACCGTGGTCAGGATGGTGCGGGTGTGGCTAATATTAAATTCGATATGCAGCCTGGAGAACGCTATATTTCGCGTTATCGATCCATCGAAAAAAATCCGATTCAGGATATTTTCAATCATATCAACCAACGTTTTGAGCAAATTGCAGAGGAAAATCCTAAGCTTCTAAAAGATGTGGACTACCTCAAAAAAAATGCAGGCTTTACGGGCGAGTTATTTCTTGGGCATCTTCGTTATGGAACTTTCGGTAGAAACAGCATAGAAAGTTGTCACCCCTTCCTTCGTCAAAACAACTGGATCACTCGAAACCTCGTTGTTGCCGGTAACTTCAACCTGACGAATGTAGACGAACTTTTTGACGTTTTGGTAAAGATTGGTCAACACCCAAAAGAGAAATCCGACACAGTCACTGTATTGGAAAAGATTGGTCATTTTCTGGACATAGAGAATGAGAACCTCTATTCAAAGCTTGCCAATCCCAGTCGTTCGAATCTCGAAATATATGAGCAGATAGCAAATGAACTCAATATTGGCAAGATTCTCAGGAAGGCATCAGGCGACTGGGATGGTGGCTACGCCATGGCAGGTTTATTCGGTCATGGCGACGCTTTTGTTCTGAGAGATCCGTCAGGTATTCGTCCGGCCTATTGGTATGAGGACGAAGAAGTTTGTGTAGTTGCTTCTGAACGTCCGGTAATCCAGACTGCTTTTAATCTTAAAAGTGAACAGATCAAAGAATTGGCTCCCGGACATGCTTTAATCATACGTAAAGCAGGGGAAGTGATTGAGGAGTTGATCAATCAGCCAAAAGAACCTCTGAAATGTTCGTTCGAACGCATCTATTTCTCAAGGGGAAATGATATCGAGATCTACAAAGAACGCAAGGAACTTGGTAGAAACGTGGTACCACAGGTTTTGGATTCTATTGGTCACGATCTGGATAATTCAGTGTTCTCCTTTATTCCCAATACAGCGGAGGTCTCTTTTTACGGTATGATAAAAGGCCTTGAGGACTATTTGAATTCACGTAAATTCCATGCTGTTAAAGAACTTGGGTCGAATTTCACAGATGAACAGCTCAGAGAGATTCTATTTCAGCGCGCGCGCATCGAAAAGATAGCGATCAAGGATGCGAAACTACGCACTTTCATTACCCAGGATGACTCACGCGACGATCTCGTGGCACATGTGTACGATATCACTTACGGAAGTGTTCATCGCGGCAAAGACAACCTGGTGGTGATTGATGATTCCATCGTTCGTGGGACAACCTTGAAGCAAAGTATTCTGCGCATTCTTGATCGTCTTGATCCGAAGAAAATTGTCGTTGTTTCCTCTGCTCCTCAAATTCGATTCCCAGATTGTTACGGAATAGATATGGCTAAAATGGGTGACTTTATAGCGTTTGAAGCAGCAATCGAATTACTGCGTGAACGTGGAATGGAAGCTCTGATTGATGATGTTTATGAAAAATGTAAGGAACAACTGACTTTACCAAAAGGAGAATATGTGAATTATGTGAAAGAGATATATGCGCCATTCACTGATGAAGAGGTTTCTGCAAAGATCGGAGCGTTGTTGACGCCAAGCTCCATCAAAGCAAAAGTAGAGATCGTCTATCAAACCGTTGAAAATCTACACTTGGCCTGTCCAAAAAATCTGGGCGACTGGTATTTCACTGGGAACTACCCTACTCCCGGGGGTAACAAAGTGGCGTGCAAGGCCTTTATGAACTGGGTGGAAGGAAAGAATGTGAGAGCCTATTGATATTTTCGGGATGAAGCGGCAAACAGTCATCATCTTTTATCTTCTCGGAGTCTATGTATTTCTGCAATTCGCTTGGTGGGGTTTTCATCTTATTGAACTTACTGCCGAGCTAAAGCATACTCCCTCCGAAACGGCCAAACGAACCGTAATGGTACTTGGTGAAGGGCTTGTATTCTTCCTGATCCTGCTATTTGGCTTGTGGAAGATCCGCTCCTCCATCAAAAAAGAACTCGAGTTGACCAGGAACCAAAACAACTTTCTTTTGTCAGTTACGCACGAATTGAAAACGCCGCTAGCGTCCAGCCGACTCATGCTTCAAACCATACGCAAACATGAGCTATCAGAAGAAAAACGAAAGGATCTGCTGAGCAAGGCACTCGAAGAGAATCAACGTCTCGAGAGCTTGATAGATAACATTCTAAATGCTACACGACTAGAGCACAACGCGCTACATCCGGTATTCGAGAATCTCAATCTTTCAGAGACAATCACTTCAATCACTTCCCGATTTGAGAAAAGGTATCCATTGGCTCAATTCAAAATTTCTATTTCGAAAGACATCTTTGCGCAAGCAGACCTTTTCTTTATGGATTGTATCCTTTCCAACTTACTTGACAATGCAGTTAAATACGCAGGTGAAAAAGCCGATATTTCTGTCGAACTTGAGGTTAACGAATCAAATGCTATTCTCACTATTTCCGATAATGGCCCAGGAATCTCAGATGAAGAAAAAAAGAGGGTCTTCAAAAAGTTCTATCGAAGCGGTAATGAAGAGATCCGCTCTCAAAAAGGCAGCGGACTCGGATTATATATTGTAGCTGAACTCGTACGTCTACAAAAAGGCAACATACTTTTGTCCCGATCAGAAAATGGCGGAGCCAAATTTCAAGTAACTTTACCTTTATGACACAACATTTCGGATTGATTATTCTGGACGGATGGGGCATCGGTGATGGTTCTTCATCAGATGCCATTTCCAATGCCCGAACACCTTTCATGGATAGTTTATTGAAAAACTACCCTCATGCCACACTCAAAACAAGCGGGGAGGATGTAGGGCTCCCTGAGGGTCAGATGGGCAACTCTGAGGTTGGACACTTGAATATCGGTGCAGGAAGAATTGTTTATCAGGAACTTACTCGAATAAACAAATCCATTAAAGACGGGGAGTTCTTTCAGAATAAGGTGCTTATTGAGGCGGTGGATAAAGCTATTCGGGAAAAGCGGGATCTACACCTCATCGGACTGGTTTCAAAAGGAGGTGTACACAGTTCACAAGAGCATTTGTATGCACTATGTCAGCTGGCGCACGAACGTGGCCTAGAACGTGTTTACATTCACGCATTTACAGATGGGCGGGACTGCGATCCGAAAAGCAGTGAGGTCTTTATCGCTGAACTTGAAGAAAACTTAAAAACATCCGCAGGTAGGCTAGTATCTGTTATTGGGCGGTATTATGCTATGGATAGAGATCAGCGCTGGGAACGTGTCAAGAAAGCATATGATTTACTCACTAAAGGAGAAGGTGCCGTTTTTAATTCGGCGATTGAGGGGATAAAAGCTGCTTATGACGCAGGAGTTACCGATGAATTCATTGAACCGATATCTATTCGAAGTTCAGAGAACGACCCCGTAACTATCAAAAACAACGACATAGTTATCTGTTTTAATTTCAGAACAGATCGTCCCAGAGAAATTACTCAGGTTCTTACACAAAGAGATTTTCCCGAATTCGACATGAAAGCCCTTCCGCTGCATTACGTCACTATGACCAATTACGACGCCACATTTAAGAACGTTCACGTTCTATTCGAAAAAGACAATCTACGTTATACACTTGGTGAAGTGTTGTCCAAATTAGACCGAACACAAGTGCGTATTGCTGAAACGGAAAAATATCCGCATGTGACTTTTTTCTTCAGTGGTGGTCGTGAAGAAAAATTTGAAGGAGAAGAGCGAATTCTCGTGAATTCCCCAAAGGTCGCCACCTATGATCTTCAGCCAGAAATGAGCGCGCCAGAGGTCAAAGACAAGATCATTGACTACTTGATCGCCGAAAAACCAAATTTCATTTGTCTCAATTTCGCCAACCCGGATATGGTTGGACATACTGGTGTATTCGATGCTATTGTTGAGGCTGTTGAAACGGTTGATAGTTGTTTGGGAGAAGTCATAAAGGCTGGACTTGATAATGGTTATGAGTTCCTGGTCATCGCTGATCATGGTAATGCGGATTATGCGGTTAATACTGATGGATCCCCTAACACAGCACATTCGTTAAACCCCGTACCCGCAGTCTTGGTGAGCAACGAAAAAGGGTTGCAGATAAAAGATGGCATTCTGGCAGACGTAGCCCCGACGATCTTACGGAGAATGGGAATTGCTGCACCTCTCGAAATGACAGGTCAATCCCTTGTTTGATGATTTATCGTCTTTGAACTATTCGCTCAGCTCTTCGGGTCAGTTTCGGAGAAAAATACTATTCATACACCTCAGAATTTTAGGTGCATTTCAAACCATTGTAGCAAGTGCAAAGCAGCACAGCAGATAGAACATGTTCTTACCTTGAACTTCCTTTTGATTAACCCCGTTTTGACTCGACAGAAAGAACTGTTGGGAGCACGCTTACGTTTTTATCTTTTTTAGAATCGCAGTTGTAGAAAAACCATCTACTAAAGGAATTACTCCTACCATACCGCCATAGGATTTAACCTCTTTTGAGCCTACGATATATTTTTTTGAAGTTGGATCGTTCTCTTGTGGATCATAATCCGCACCCTTCACCAACACATTCGGCTGAGCGACCTTTATGAGCTCTAAAGGAGTATCCTCATCAAAAATCACCACTAGATCTACAAAAGCCAAAGCAGCAAGGATTAGTGCTCTCGAACTTTGTGGATTGACAGGACGGTCATTCCCTTTTCCTTGTCTTCTCACTGAGGCATCAGAATTCAATCCCAAAACCAGCTTATCTCCCTTATCGGCAGAGAGGGCAAGATAGGTTACATGTCCCTCATGAAGGATATCAAAACACCCATTTGTAAAAACTACTTTCTTTGCCTCCTTTTGCCATTCGCGTATAAATTTGGCGGCTTCATCACTAGTCACTACTTTATGCCTGATGTCCTGCAGTATTCTCATCATTTTCTTTTGAATAGTTCCTAGGTAGCAACCAAAGAGAGATCAGACCCAAAAGGATCATAAGCACCGTTTGAGTTGCCCAAATCAGCATTCCAAGTGCATTTCCAACCGCTTGAGCATCTTGAGGATATTGTTTTTGAATGTAGAAGGTTACGACCAAACCCACAAGTAGTGGATATGTACCTATACCACCATTGGTGAACGTAATGCCAAGGGAGCCCGCAATGAACCCAAGCAAAATACCTGTAAATGGGACATGCGTCGTTTGACCCAACGAATAAAAGGGTAAAGCGAACATGAGTATGTATGATATCCAAATAAGAAGGGTATGTCCAACATAGGCAAATGGCCTTCCACATCTAAAAATAGAGAAGATACCTTGAAGCACTTCTGACAGAAAACTCAAGAACTTACGTCGAAACACTTTCTTGAATATAAATAAATAAACGAATGCTAAACCCAAAAGAACAATAACTGTATAGACAACGTTTTTCCAGGGAAAACCTCCTTGCGCGCTTGATAGTGCACCTCCGAATTGCTCTTGGATCTGCTCTTTGATAATCATGAAATCACTCCAACCTAAGAAAGATGTTAGCATAGCGACTAAACCTAACATGACTAAATCCACAGCCCTTTCTGCAATGATGGTACCAAATGAACTAGAGAAAGGTACTGCATCGGAACGATATAGCATGGCTGACCTAGAAGCCTCACCTGCTCTTGGAATGGTGAGATTCACAATATATCCGATCATGATTGCGTGGTATCTATTCCAAAAAGAAGTTTTATAACCAAGCGAATCCAATACGAACCCCCACCTCCAGGCACGGGATAAATAGGCTAAAACACCAAGAAGTAGCGAAAAAATAATCCAGAAATAATTTGCTTCCATTAAGGCTTTGTAAAAAAGTTCCTTTGCCTTTGAATCCATTCCTGAAAAGAATACCCAAATCAGATAAATTCCTAGCAATAAAGGAAGAACCGTTTTAAGGAAGGTCAGAATAGTTTTCTTAACCATCAATCGATCAAATTCGTATCCTCATTCGGAAAAATAAGACTCGGCTTAAAATGTTTGGCTTCCTCAAACTCCATAAAACCGTATCCTATGATAATGATGACATCTCCTACAGCCACACGCCGGGCCGCCGGGCCATTCAGACAAATTTTTCCCGTATTAGGTTCACCTTTGATGACATAGGTCTCGAAACGTTCACCATTATTTATATTCACTATCTGAACGCGTTCTCCTTCGATCAAATTGGACGCATCCATCAATGCTTCATCGATTGTAATGCTACCAATGTAGTTGAGGTCTGCCTGTGTAACTTTTACTCTGTGTATCTTAGATTTAACTACTTGTATCAACATGTGCGGGACAATTCGTGGACAAAAGTAAGTGAATTTTCTTTGCTGAGAGCAGCCATTAATCCATTTTACAAGGCATGTTATCGATCAACCTTACCTCTCCGCAATAAGCAGCTACACAGCAAGAAGAAGATGCACTCCATTTCTTTCCAAGCAGTTGAAAAGAAACATCATCAACGATCTCAAGATATTCAAGCTTTAGGTTCCCGGCAGAGAAAAAGGAGATCGCCTTCTCTCTAACCTCTTCTGGAGTATATAACTTACTCCACTCCGCAACTTTAAACATAGTTCGGTATATGATCAGCGCCTCGTTCCTTTCCTCTTCAGACAAACGTAGATTTCGACTACTCATCGCCAAACCGCTCTTTTCTCTTAGTGTTTCACACCCAATGATATCAATATCGAAGCCGAAATGAGCGGTCATCAGACGAATCACAGCCAATTGTTGCAAATCCTTTCTCCCGAAATATGCACGATTAGGTTGCACAATGCTGAAAAGATTTCTGACGACATGAACAACCCCCTGAAAATGCCCCGGACGGAAAGCCCCTTCCAATACTTTATCCAAACCTCTAAGATCGATCGGTTCGAACACATCGTCATTCGGATAGACCTGACAAGTTGGTGGTGCAAATAAAATCACATCAAAACCGAGTGAACGAAGAACATCCTGATCCTTATCAAGCATTCGCGGGTACAGATCCAGATCCTTTTTATTGTTGAATTGGGTAGGATTCACAAAAATACTCACTACTACCTGATCATTTTCTTCTACGGCCCTTCGAACCAGGTTGAGATGTCCTTCATGCAATGCCCCCATAGTCGGCACAAAACCAACCTTTTTACCCCTTTGTTTGATCTGATAAATCTCCTTTTGAAGATTATGAGCCTGTGTATGAAGTTTAACTGTGTCCATCTACCTGTTGATCAGTATGGACAAATCTATTCCTTTTTGTTTATCATCTGCTTTTTTTCCTTAATTTTGTAGTCATTTTTAAGACCCACAACTTCGTAATGGAGAAAAAGAAAATACTTTTTGTTTCTCAAGAGATCTATCCTTTTTTACCAAAAACAGAACTCTCTAACACAGCAAGAAAACTCCCTCAGGGAATCCAGGAATCCGGTAAAGAGATCCGTGTATTCACTCCAAGGTTTGGAAGTATTAACGAGCGTCGACATCAGTTGCATGAAGTTATACGTCTGTCAGGAATGAATTTGATCATCGATGATACCGATCATCCTCTGATCATCAAGGTCGCATCTATATCAGCCGCCCGAATGCAGGTGTACTTTATTGATAATGAAGAGTTCTTTAAACGAAAATATACTGTCACAGATGACAAAGGAGCTTACTTCAGTGATAACGACGAACGTTCCATGTTCTTCTGTAGAGGAGTTTTGGAAACAGTAAAAAAACTAGGGTGGCAGCCGGACGTGATTCATTGCCATGGTTGGATGACTGCTCCAATGTCACTTTACATCAAAAAACTTTATAACAAAGATCCACACTTTGCTGATACTAAAGTGGTCTATAGCCTTTACGACGATGCCTTCCGACCAGACTGGGATAGTCGCTTTGCCGATAAAATGGCCTTTGACGGTTTTGATAACGAGGTTACTGATGCCTTGAAAGACACGAGCCACACGAATATAACACGTGTTGCAATCAAATATGCTGATGGTGTGAACGTTTCCAGTGAAACACTTTCTCCTGAATTGCAGAGTGTTTTTGATGAGGCCACTTGTCTTAAGCAGGAATTCATTCCTGAAGAGCAACAAATCAAAGTTATGTCTGATTTTTTTAATAAGATCATTGAAGCACCTGTGCTCATATCATAGCGAACTATTCGTTGGGAATTCATGGCGGAAGGTTTACCTACTTTTCGCTACTTTTTTCTTGGTTATTTTTATTTTACTTTCCTGTAAAAAACGTGAAAGCAATGTTGGCTCAGGGGTGTTAGATACGAACGAACTATTGGGATCGGCTCAAATCGACACCTTTCAACTGACAACTTTTTCTATCGAAGAAGATTCTGTAATTTCTGACAATCCCGCATTTGCCCTGCTCGGTTCGTACAATGACCCTGTATTCGGAACTGTCAATGCAAGTTTTTACACCCAGCTCAGACTTTCAGGACTGAACCCCAATTTTGGCGATCCATCTACGATCAGTATCGATTCAGTCGTACTAGGGCTTGAATATGCTGGGTATTATGGCGAATTCTCCCCGCAAACCGTTGAAGTTTATCAGATGACGGAGTCGATTGACATTGATAGCACCTATTATTCTTTCACGACGAAAAGTACGAGCTCTGTAGACCTCGTGGAGCCAGGGTACGGAACTTTTAAACCAAATCCGGAGGGTATTACAGTTATCGGAAAAGATACCGTTGACACCCAATTGCGAATTAAACTTAAAAATTCCTTGGGTCTCAAGCTGATTACCGATGCTTCGACCGGTGCCGATTTCAGCTCGAATGAGAACTTTCTGAATTACTTTAAAGGCTTGCATGTCAAAGTAAACAACGGCCCTCAAGCTTCGGGGAAGGGAGGAGTTTTCTATTTCAATATCAATGATCCATTGTCTAAATTAACTATTTACTACACGCAATCCGGAAATCAAAAGACTTTTGACTTTTTAATCAATAGTGAATGTGCAGATTTCAATCATGTAAAAGTTAATAACTCAGACAAACCTGTGGAAAAAGTAGTGAACGACACCATCTCAGGACAAAAGGAATATTATTCACAGGCGTTTAAAACCCGGGCAGTTGTGCGTATTCCAGGCATGAAAAAAATTCCATCAAACGCTATCATACACAAAGCCCAGTTAATTTTACCAACGCAATATCAGACAGGAGCTAAATACCTTCCACCAGATCAATTATCTGTTGCAATCAAAACTGAAGGGAAATTATCCGGCATTGGCGTTTTTGGCCTTTATGATTACGCATTAAAGCACTATACTATTGATGTGCGAACTTACCTTCAGGCATTAGTTTCAAAACAGGTTGAAACTGACGAACTCATCTTATCACCTCGCTTATTCATTACCTCTGCTGATCGTGTAATCTTCAATGGTCCAACAACCATTAACAAGAAAAAACCTAAATTAATTGTCACTTTTACAACTTTCTGATCATGTGTGGAATTGTAGCTTATATTGGACATAAACAGGCTTATCCGATTATTCTAAAAGGTCTGAAAAGATTGGAATACCGTGGTTATGACAGTGCAGGAATTGCACTACTTAACGATGGTACGATTAACCTATACAAAAAACAGGGAAAAGTATCGAATCTTGAAGAATTCGCGTCATCACAAGACCTAAATGGAAACGTAGGCATTGGACACACCCGATGGGCAACCCATGGTGCTCCTAATGACATTAACGCCCATCCGCATTTATCAATGGATGGAGATATCACATTGATTCATAATGGCATCATTGAGAACTATGACATTTTAAAGAAAGAACTGATCAACAAAGGATATGTGTTTAAGAGCGAAACAGATACAGAAGTGCTGGTTCATTTGATTGATCATATTAGCAAACATGAAAATGTATGGTTTGGTGAAGCGCTCCGCATTGCCTTATCGCATGTGGTGGGTGCCTATGCCATAGTAGCCATATCGAAGGTTTTTCCATATAGATTAGTTGCCGCAAGAAAAAGCAGTCCACTGGTAATTGGTATTGGTACGGAGGGTGATTTTTATCTGGCATCCGATGCAACACCAATTGTTGAATACACGAAAAAAGTTGTCTATTTAGATGACGAAGAGATTGCTATTGTAGACTTAAAAGAGGGTTTGAAGCTTTTTAACATTGCAGATCAGGAAAAAACACCGTATTTCCAACAGTTGGAACTTGAACTCGAAGCCCTTGAAAAAGGAGGTTACGAGCACTTTATGCTCAAAGAAATCCACGAACAACCCAGATCAATTCATGATTGTTTCAGAGGCCGTTTGAATGCTGTGGAAGGATGGGTTTCACTTGGCGGGATAAGTGACTATGAACAAAAAATGATTCATGCAAACCGTTTGATCATTGTTGCCTGCGGCACTTCATGGCACGCCGGATTAGTTGGGGAATACCTTATAGAAGACTTGGCCCGTATAAATGTAGAGGTGGAATACGCTAGTGAATTCCGTTATCGTAATCCGATCATTCACGAAAATGATATCGTAATTGCCATTTCACAATCAGGTGAAACGGCAGATACGCTCGCTGCTCTTGAACTTGCAAAATCAAAAGGCGCGACGATTCTTGGGGTCTGCAATGTGGTTGGTTCTTCTATTTCTCGCATCACGGATGCCGGTTCATACACTCATGCCGGACCTGAGATTGGAGTTGCTTCTACCAAAGCATTCACAGCTCAGGTAACTGTTCTTACACTCATGGCACTTTCGCTTGCACACAAGAAAGGTACCATTATCGAACGTGATTTCCATACATTACTCGCAGAACTCGAGGCTATTCCAGAAAAAGTGAAGAAAGTGCTGGAAACAAATGATCACATACTTCGAATTGCTGAGGAATACAAAGATGCTAAAAATGCTCTTTATTTAGGAAGGGGAAGCTCCTTTCCTGTTGCGCTTGAAGGTGCATTAAAACTCAAAGAGATCTCCTACATTCATGCTGAGGGTTACCCCGCGGCTGAAATGAAACATGGACCAATTGCCTTGATCGACGAAGAGATGCCTGTTTTCGTTATAGCGACAAAGGGTAATTCTTATGAAAAAGTAGTTTCAAATATTCAAGAAGTCAAAGCTAGAAAAGGTAAAATAATTGCCATTGTGACCGAGGGAGATATTTCAGTTAAAGAAATGGCCGATCATGCCATTGAAATCCCAGAAACCAATGAGTACCTAGTGCCACTCTTAGCAACCGTTCCTCTGCAATTACTCTCTTACCATATAGCCGTAATGCGCGGATGCAATGTAGATCAACCAAGAAACCTAGCGAAATCAGTAACGGTGGAGTAGATTGGTCGGTTGTTGGGTTGTCCGAGTCATTTTAAGAAATAACTCGTCTGACCCGATTCTCCATACCCTACCACAAGTTTACCTCTAAAAAGTCGGAAACCAAAGTTGCTTCCATCTTCGGCACTCATTCCGTAGAGATCCGCTGAATTTCCATAGGGCCTTATTTGAACGTTGATAAAGTAGAATTTAGCTCCGTTCTTATTTACAACATGGATTCCATAGGTATTGTATTCAGAAATATACCCGTAGGAAATCTCCAATCCATTATCTCCATTATAGAATTTCTTACCTTCCATGTATGAAATGACTTCACTATCCTCTGTAAATGGTTCTGATTGAGCAAATATCGCTCCCATCCAAAAAAGTAAAAAGGATACTAACATTAGTAGTGTTTTCATAAGGTTCATTTGATAACAAGATATGAAAAGTTTTCGTTGAGAAAAGCATTCGTCCCTCTTTTTTGATCAATTAAAACGAAAAAGTATAGCTTTATCAAGGCTATGGGAAGGACACCTAAAGATACCAATGACTTTTTCAAAGATGTGTATGATGTGGTTCGACTCATACCACCGGGAAAAGTAACGAGTTACGGAGCAATCGCCAGATATCTTGGTTCGGCACGCTCTTCAAGAATAGTAGGTTGGGCTATGAATGCATCACATCGTCAGGCTAACGTTCCTGCTCACCGTGTCCTCAATCGGTTGGGTATGCTTACTGGAAAACATCATTTTGGCGAACCCACTGAAATGCAACGAAGGTTGGAGGCAGAGGGCATCATTGTAAAGAATGATCAGGTTCAGAATTGGAACGTACTTTTCTGGGACCCGAACAAGGAATTAAAGCTGCCTTGATTTTTTAACACAATCCTACGAATTCCTTTTTAATTTTACTTCATGATCTTAGTTACCGGTGGAACCGGCTTATTGGGCAGTCACCTTCTTCTACAGCTTGCCAGAGAGGGACGGATGATGAGAGCACTTTACCGCGATGAAAAAAGGATCGTTAGGATAAAACAACTTTTTCGCTACTACGAACCTGATCGGTTTGAAGAGCTGCTTCAGTTCATTCAATGGATCGAGGGTGATATCCTCGATTTGCCTTCTTTGGAAAGCGCATTCACAGGCGTTAACCAAGTCTATCATTGCGCAGGTCTCGTTTCTTTCGCATCAAGTGATTTCAAGAAGGTAATGAAAGTGAATCGGGAAGGCACGGCGAACATCGTCAATTGTTGCCTCGATCTGGGTATTGAAAAACTCTGTCATGTGAGTTCAACTGCCGCGATAGGATACAATGAACGTGGACTTACAGATGAGACTGTTAGCTGGAAGAACGGGCCACAGGTAAGCGGCTATTCGGTCTCCAAATATTCTGCTGAAAAAGAGGTCTGGAGAGGTATCGAAGAAGGACTGAATGCCGTGATCGTGAATCCATGCGTCATCTTTGGCGCAGGAAACTGGGAAGAAAGCTCACTAGCCATCTTCAGATCGGTAGAAAAAGGCCTGCGTTTTTACACACCTGGATCAAATAGTTTTGTTGACGCCAGAGATGTAGCGGAAATCATGGTTCAACTCATGGAACGTGACATCCATTCTGAACGCTACCTGTGTACAGGAGAAAACATGACATTCCGTGAACTGACTTCGAGAATTGCTCATAAAATGAATAAAAAGCCTCCCTCTATTGCTACACCGAGATGGCTAGCCGGAATCGGATGGCGACTTACCGCACTTCTGGGTTTACTTTCAGGAAAGAAACCTATGATCACGAAAGATACCGTGGCATCGGCCTTTAAGAATATAGCATACGACACTTCCAAGATCCGCGAAACTTTGGGATTTACGTTCAGAACCGCAGACGACACCATCCAAAATACATTGAATGGCCGTATTTCTTGAACATTGAATCATCCGATATGTTATGTTGATAGTGAGTAAGATCCTCGCACATATTCGGTCGAACAAGAATGCCATTCTGATTGGAATTCTAATCATATTCTACACGGTGGGTTCCGTTGGAACACAGCTGGAAGCTCACAAAAACTACTTTCTGGGACTCTCCGCTTTCAACCTGACACTCTCCTTTGTTATTGCCGTGTTAGCTATCGATCGTATATCATTGCGTGACGCACTTTTCTTTCTATGTTGCTATCTGACCTCCATGATAGCAGAATGGATTGGTACTTCCACGGGACTTCTATTTGGAAACTATTATTACGGAGAGAATCTGGGAACAACGATCCTTGGTGTTCCATTGGTAATCGGATTGAATTGGTGGATTCTGATCATAGGAGCTTCTTCCATCGTTAGCTCACTGAAAATCAAACCACTCACAGCCGCACTTTTCGGAGCTTTACTAATGACTGTTCTCGACTGGATCATGGAACCGGTGGCCATTGAAAGTGATTTCTGGCACTGGAAAAATGAGCAAATTCCTGTCTACAATTATATTTGCTGGTTTGCACTTGCATTTGCTTTACTTCTTTTGCAACAAAAGTTAGTCAAACCGCAGTCGAACAAAGTTCATTCAGCATTGTTTCTTATTATAACTTTGTTCTTTATTATTCAATTGCTTTTTTGATTATGTTCTGGTGGGGACCTTTCGTATTACTTGCAACGTTTATCGTGATGGAATTCATGGCGTGGGCTACGCATCGATTTGTTATGCATGGTTTCATGTGGCACTTTCATTCTGATCATCATGTAGAGGAACCGGGATTTTTCGAACGGAATGATGTCTTCTTTCTAATCTACGCGGTTCCTTCATGGCTCTGCATAATGCTGGGAATGATGTATGGAAACTACTTTCCCGTATGGATCGGATTCGGTATCGCAACGTATGGATTTGCATATTTTTTAATTCATGATGTGTATATTCATCGCCGATTTAAATGGTTGAGAGACATCGAACGCCCCTATTTTATGGCCATTCGAAAAGCACATAAGGTACACCACAAACATCAGGGAAAAGAGCATGGTGAATGCTTTGGAATGCTATGGGTTCCGATGAAATATTTCCGTGAAGCACGCCGATCCTATTCTGCCAAAAACAGCAGTAAATGAGTTTGTATGGTTGGGTAATCATTGGAAGTATTACAGGACCTTTTGCCCTAAGCTTCGATAACAAAGTAGCTTTTTACAAAAAATGGAAATACCTGATTCTATCTATCATTCCGATTGCCATTGCTTTTTTACTCTGGGATGAATACTTTACCATAAATAAGATCTGGGGATTCAATCCGCGCTACCTGAGTGGTTATTATCTGGGACATCTTCCTATTGAAGAGGTATCGTTTTTTCTGGTCGTACCGTATGCTTGTTTCTTCATTTATGAAGTGCTCAACTGCTACTTTCCGAAGGTCGAAACCCAACGTCTGGGCCAAATAATCGCTTTTGGTTTCGCGCTTTCGGGACTTGTTTTTGGTACCCTTTACATGCAAAACTGGTACACCGCATCGGCATGTATTGCATCCGCTATGTTGACTATTGGTATTTATTTCGTGAAGCGAGTACGCTGGTACGGACGTTTTGCATTGAGTTACCTAGTAGTTCTCATTCCTTTTCTAATCGTCAATGGAATACTGACAGGCGCTATTACTGATCAGCCAATCGTCTGGTACAGTGAGGAACACATCATGGGACCACGCATTTACACGATTCCGGCTGAAGATCTTTTCTACAACTACGCCATGCTGCTCCCGATGACAGCATTATACGAGTATTTTAAAAACCGAGCGTAACTGCTAAACACTATTCTCTACGGAGACTCCCCACCCCTTACCAAACAACGCTGAGTTGAAAAGTAGATCGTGTCAGCTGTTATAAAGCTCTTTACATCGCGTAATTTTAAAATTGGGAATATGAAAAAACTTCTTCTTCGCATAGGTGTGTGGTTTTTCGGCTCATTGATCGGGCTTGTGCTTCTTATCTCAGGGTCTCTCTATTTCTTCAAGGATGAGATCTGCGGCTATGCCGTCGGCGAAGTAAACAAATACCTCAAGGCGAAAGTTTCTGTATCGGATGTAGACCTAACCTTCTGGGGCTCTTTTCCGAGCTTATCGGTTGATTTCAATCATGTTTTCATTCAGGATTCATATGAAAAGGCAACCGTAAAAGATACCCTGCTTTATTCAGACCGCATTCGAATGAAGTTCAATCCCATGGATATCTGGGAAGAGAATTACAAAGTACATTCCGTGGAAGTTGCTCAGGGCACACTTCAGTTGAAGGTCAATAAGCGTGGAGAAGTGAATTACGATATCCTGAAGGAGTCAAGTGATACCACTCGTTCCAATTTCGAATTGGCGCTCGAATCCGTAGAACTCGAAAAGGTACGTTTAAGCTTCGTAAATAAGGTTACTGGTCAGTCGTACAGTACACAACTTGCCCAACTCAATCTCGAAGGCAACTTTGATCAGGATCGTTTCGACCTCGCTACCAATGCGGAACTGACCATCGAAAAGATCAAAAGCGGAAAAGTCACGCTTATTTCAAATCAGCCGGCATCACTGAATGTAAAGGTTAGCGTAGATAAATTACAGGATATTGTTTCGCTACCAAAAGCAAACATAACGATCGCAGAACTCCCCTTTGAGATTAGTGGTTCTTTCCGAAAAGACAGCATCCTTTTCGAACTTCATTCCAAGGACATCCCACTCACGGATTTTGCTCAGAAATTTGCAGTTTCCGGAACGGATGACATTAAAAAATATAAAGGATCCGGGATTGCATATGCCGACATTATCGTAAAAGCGCTGAATGAAAAAGACGAACCCGCCCGCATAGCATGTGATTTTGGGATCAGGGATGGCGAACTCACCGAACCCGGAAGCGGTATTCGCTTGAGTAAGATCAGTATGGAAGGGCGTTATTCCAACGTGGAAGGGAAAGCAGGTGAATACCTGGAATTGAAAAAATTGCGATTCCAGACTCCAGGAGGTCCTTTCAACGGAGACCTACGGGTAACACATTTTCAGGAACCAAACTACCGAGGCAGTGCCCATGGGGTGGTTGATCTGAGAATGATCCATTCCCTTTTTGGACTTCCCATGATCGATAAAATTCAGGGGCACGTTGACCTTTCGACCGATTTTGATGTGCGGACGACTCACCATGCAAAAGGAAGTGATTACAGCGTAGAGCGTTGCGACGGGAATGTGGTATTAGATCAGATCCTTTTGAAATTGAAAGGCGATCACCGTACTTTCCGAAATGTGAATGGCTCACTCTATCTGCGAGGGGATGAAGCCGGGATCGACCAAGTTTCTTTAAATGTGGGTGAAACAGACCTTAAACTGGATGGTGTTTTTCGGAACATCATTCCCTACTTGGAAGGTGAGGGTGCATTGCAGATAGATGTGGCTATTTCTGGAAATCGTGTTGACCTGCAAGATCTCGGTACGACCACCAAAGAAGAAAAAATACAGGAAGAGCGCAATTTTATTATCCCGGATAATATAAAAGGAAACATGCAAACAGCTATTGGTGAACTCAACTATGAAAAGCATCGGTTTAAGGCAGTAAATGGCAACATGGTCATGAGCGAACGCCGATTATCATTCCCATCTATCAGCTTACAGAATGCTCAGGCCGACATTCAGGGGAAGGTTCTCATCGAGGAAAGATCACCGGAGATCTTTACCATCACAGCGGAAGTTGCATCCGGAAATCTGGAGTTCAAGCCACTTTTTAGGGAATGGGATAATTTCAATCAAACAGTGATTGGTGAAGAGAATATCTTTGGGAAGGCACAATCCAAAGTGTATTTTTCGGCCCCCTTCGATCTGCGTTCCGGAATCATTTCCAAAGCGATCAAAGCAGAAGTTTATCTAAAAATTACGGACGGTAAACTCAAGAACGTAAGTAGTTTTAAATCGATCACAGAAAGTTTGCAATCCAATACAGCGAAACTGGTTCTGGGCAAGGAGAATATTGCGCTTCTCGAAAAGAAACTCATGGATCTTCGATTTGAAACACTCGAAAACACCTTTACGATTGAAAATGGAAAACTCA
>JBIITO010000124.1:0-6133 GCA_044340465.1 Crocinitomicaceae bacterium
AAGAAGATCACCATACTTACCGGAAAGACATAATACACTTGCCCAAACACATTGTATCCATAGCGCTATACCAGGAACCTTAAATGTATTAAGTTCAGCCGCCTTCTTAAAAAATAGACCATCGTTAGACATGGCGTAAAACAACCTGGAACCAGCAAGAACCAACCCATTGTTACATCCAAAGGTTGAAACCATAATCAAAATAGCCATAATCGCACCACCCCAAGAACCAAAAATTACAGACGCTGCTCCGGCTCCTACCCGGTCATCAGATGCAAACATGATTCCTTGTCCTAGTGCATCAGTAGCATTAGAATCTCCATTCAAGGGTAATAAGGCCAGATAAGCAACATTGGCTAGTATGTAAATAACCGTAACGATAAAAGTCCCTAGAAACAAAGAACGAGGAATATTCCTTTGAGGGTCTCGAATTTCTGATGCGATAAAAGTGACGTTATTCCACGCATCCGAAGAAAATAATGAAAAGATGATAGTTGCCCCCAAGGCACCAGCCAATGCCATTCCTGACAACGATTCAAAAGAGACATGTCCGTCGATCAATGAAGTCTTCCCAGCATTCCAAAGGTCGGTAAAATTTGTATTCCATACCTCAGAACCCAGGCCAATAGATAATCCCAATACAATTAGTCCGAACAAAGCGAAGAGTTTAGCAGAAGTAAAGATCAATTGAATGATTTTTCCATTTTGAACACCACGAGCGTTGAAGAATGTGAGTAAAACAATACTAAAGATAGCAAGTAGTTGTGCGTATGAAATCTTCAACCAACTACCAAGCTCCAAAAAGACCTCCTTTAGTTCAGGAATAAAAACAGCGGTATACTTTGAAAATGCAACTGCTACTGCAGCTATAACACCTGTTTGAATAACAGTAAAAACTGTCCAACCGTAAAGGAAAGACATCATTTTACCGTAGGCACGCTGAATATACACGTATTGACCTCCTGCCTTGGGCATCATACCTGCAAGTTCGCCATAACTCAGTGACGCCATAACAGTGATAAGTCCGGTGATCAGCCAAAGCACTAAGATCCAACCCGCAGAGCCGACATCCCTTGCCATTTGAGAAGTCACAATAAAAATCCCTGATCCGATCATAGATCCCGCTACAAGCAAAGTAGCATCGAGGAGTCCTAATGATCTGACCAATTTATTTTCTTCCATGAGGAAATTATTCTTCGTTCGCCTCGTCTGATGTATTCAGGATCGCATCATGACCACGAAGGGACTGCTCAAAATCGTATTGATTAAGATGACTATTTTTTCTCGAATAAAGGAAATACACAATTACACCAAGCGAGGACCAACAAATGAAAGCAACCCAGGTTTCCGGACGCACAAAGTACATCAAACCAATATTAAACATCGCACCCAAGGGACCAATGATAAAGAGTGCCGGCGTCTTGAAAGGCCGATCCAATGACGGCTGTTTCACCCTGAGAACAACAACTGCAATCGAGATCATAGAGAAAGCCAAAAGTGTTCCCATCGAGCACATTTCAGAAACCTTGTCAATTGGAGTAGAAGCAGCCACAAGCGATACAACCAACCCAACTAAAAGTGTGCTTCTGTATGGAGTCTTGAATTTATCATGAACCTTACCGAACACATTAAACGGAAGCAATCCGTCTTTTGCCATTCCGAGGAAAATTCTTGTTTGTCCTAACATCATGACCAACATTACAGATGTCAAACCCGCTACAGCCGCAATTGTGATGAGTACCGTCGCCCACGGCATTCCAACTCCTTCAAAGGCCGATGCAACCGGAGCTTTCATGTCTAGCTGGTCATACTTAACCATACCCGTAAGAACAAGGGAGACAATGATATACAAAACTGTACAGATAACCAGTGACATAATGATTGCAAAAGGCACATCTTTTTTCGGGTTAACGGCTTCTCCAGCTTGTGTTGAAACAGCATCAAATCCAATGTAGGCAAAGAACACAATTGTTGCTGCTGTAACTACACCGCTCCAACCAAAATGACCTGCTCCATTAGAATCAACTATTCGTTCAGGGATGAATGGGGTGTAGTTATTTGTATCAATAAAAAAGAAACCTACGAATATGACAAAAAGTACAACAGCCACTTTAAGAATAACGATCAGGTTATTTGTTTTTGCAGCTTCTTTTATTCCTTTAACAAGAATAGCCGTAACCACCCAGGTAATAAGAAATGCGGGTAAATTGAATGCAAATGATGGAGCAGAAACTCCCATTTCAGCCGCTTTACTTGCAGCAGTAACAGGGTCGTTCATCAGCCATAATGGTGGATCTATATGAAATTGATGTAGCAGTTTCTCAAAATAACCACTCCATGCTACCGCTACTGTTGTCGCTCCCATCATGTATTCCAGAATAAGATTCCAACCAATAATCCATGCGAAGATCTCTCCCATAGTACCATAAGAATAAGCATAAGCTGATCCTTCTACCGGAAGAACCGAAGAGAATTCGGCATAACATAATGAGGCAAATAAACAACCCACACCCGCAATCACAAAAGAGAGAGCTAATGCGGGTCCAGCATGATCATGAGCAGCAATTCCGGTCAATGTAAAAATTCCACCACCAATAATGGCACCAATTCCCAAAGACGTTAACCCCCACCTGCTAAGAACACGTTTTAGTTCGCTCTTTTTCATGTCAGCCTCGAAAGCGCTTATAGGTTTTTTTCGCCAAATACTTCCGGCCATAGTATTGATTTTTAGATTTTCAAAGTAAAGATATAGTTTTCGAGTATACTGCTCTAAATTTTATAACAAATCAAGCGTTGACTCTAGACTTTTGGGCTCGTATCCTAAATCTATCTTGGCTTTTGATAGATCAAATCCAGTTTTAGGTGGACGTTTGGCAGGTTGATTCAAGGTAGAACTGCTACTTCGGGTTAATTTATCAGTATTATAACCAAAATGAGCACCGATTCGAGTCACGATATTATACACAGACATCGTTTCAGGTCCACAGATATGATAGATTCCGTTTTTATTTCTACGACAAATTTCCAAACAAGCCCAGGCAAGATCATCCGCCCATGTAGGCGCACGGAACTGATCATCAACGATGGATAAATCTTTGCTTGCCGCAAGTGCATCTTTGGCCCATAAAACAATGTTTGAGCGCGAGAGATTGTGACCATTTCCATAAACGATGATAGTTCTGACAATCGAATAATGTGACATACTATCATGAAGTAACAAACGTTCTGCATCCACTTTTGACTGAGCATAAACACTTAATGGCCCTACCGAATCTGTTTCGGAATAATTTCCTTTTATACCGTCAAATACAAAGTCAGTAGACAAGAGTTGAAAATGAATATCAGTTGCTTTACATGCCTTCCATAATTTTTCTGAAGCATTCACATTAACCTCTTGACATTCCTCCGGATGCAACTCACAGTAATCCACGTTCGTAAGGGCTGCTGTATGAATGACGTTTGTCGGTTTAAAGGATTTAAATATTGTTGTAATTTCATCCTCATCACAAATATCCATTGATGCATAAAAAGACTCAGGACATTCCGGATTTCTATTTTCACCCTTCGATGTTGCCAGAAAAATATGTCCACGTGATAGACATTGAGCTACTATTTTTTGCCCTAGCAAACCATTAGAACCTGTTATCAAAATGCGCATAATCAATGTTGAATTCCAAATATGGAGTTGAGTTTTTGAATTTGTTCTGCTGAACCCAGAACGAACAGTTTAGAATGGGGGACGACCTCTATTTCAAATCCAGGATTTATAATATATTGCCCATCAGGTGTTTTAAACCCAATTATGGTAACCCCCGTGATCCGTTTTGCCTCTAACTGACCGATCGTCTTGTTCCTAAATTCTTCAGGCAGCTCATTAAACGAAATTGTTTCAATATTAACTCCAGTATGCCCTTGAACCTTAATCGCATCCATGAATTCAATAACATCCGGATTACTGATAAGCGAGGCCATATGAGATCCACCGATGGAATCAGGTAAAATTACATGATTGGCTCCAGCAAGTTTAAGTTTGGAAACAGCAGAATTTAATGATGCCCTGGCGACAATATTTAACTTCGGATTTCCTTCGCGACAAGCCAGTACTACGTATACATTATCAGCATCTTTTGGTAAACAGGTGACAACTCCTCTTGCATTAATTAAACATGATTTTTCTAAGATACCCTCTTTAGTGGCATCGCCCTTTACAAAGATAAATTCGGAGCTGGATTCGAAATCTTTTAAAACAGAATCATCATTTTCAATAATCACAAATGGAATCTGAAACAATTTCAGATCTTCCGCCACTTGTTTTCCCACCCTTCCGAAACCGCAAATTATAATATGATCTTTCATTGTTCTCATTTTACGCACCACTTTGGAATCCTTTAAATTCGCCCGATATTCACCGCCAACAATGTAGCTGGTAAGAGATGAAATCGTATAGGCAAATATACCAAAGCAAGTAATCAAAAGAAATGCGGTGAATAAACGTCCTTCTTGGGTAAGTGGGTGAACCTCGCCAAAACCTACTGTTGACATGGTTATGATCGTCATGTAAAATGAATCAAAACCGTTCCAGTCCTCAATAATCATGTAGCCCGCTGTACCTATGCCGATGACTAAAGCCATCATAAGAAGGAAAAAGTAGATCTTCCGAAATATCTTAATCGTACCCCACATGTTTATAACTCCCAAATTGTAGTCCTTCGTCTTTTTTGAAGTTTGAAGTAATGTTTATTCTCCAAAACCCAAGCCATTGCAAGATAAAGTATAAGAGGAGAACCAAGCGTTATACAAGATGCATAAATAAAACCCAAACGCACTTTCGAGATATCAATCCCGAGTTTTCGCGCCCACCAGGAACAAACACCAAAGGAGCGCATTTCAAAGAAAAAAGCTATTTTTTGAATTACTTTCATTTACTCAATAGAATTTTACCAATAGGACATATCATACATTTCTTTTCACGACAAAATTGGTTATAAATCGCGAGATGTGCTTGGGAATCTGCAGCGTTCTTGATATTGATAGGTGTTTTGTCCCAAATGCGTATCACGTAATTATCCTCTTTACCCGTAAGTCGAAGTAATTCCATTGATCTTTCAATGATATCATGATCGTTTTTATGTTGACCATACCAAAATATAAATGGAACAAATGCGTTAACGATCAAACCTATCTTTATTTGGTCCGATAAAATATTTATTCCATGTCTTATCAAATATAAATTCCTTGCTTCGAACAATTCCAAAAGATACGAGTAAATTGCCTTAGTGTCTAAATGAATGAACTGATAATTGAAATCATAGTCTGCAAAAAAAGAAGAGAACTGCATTATCCGCACCACCGGAAACCCTTTTGGTTGTAGCCCCTTCTGTCTCCACCTTAACGAAAATTCAGACGCTTGTGTTTCTGAATTCACATGTTGAAGTTCTCTTCGAATGATTTTAATTTTATCATTCTTGTTTTCTGTTAGGATAACTTTTAGAGGGTAGTCTTTAATCAATTCTTGAAAAGCAGTTGAATTTACCTTTCTTCCGAATGCTTGAGCAATCAGGTGGTACAACACTTCTCTAGGATCAGAAAAAGTATGATCTAAGAAGGCTGTTCGGTTCAATAAGCGTTCATAGAGTAAGTTATCTTTGATAAATATCAATTGAAGCTTTGTGAGATAGTGCAACTGATCCTTACAAAGGATACGTCTATTGATCAGAGCTCCTTGCGCGACATTTTCAATTGTCTCAGCATCAAAAATATTGGACACCACCAGCGTAGGCAAAGTAGATAAATACTGATCATGGTAGGCATCATGTTCGAAAACAACATGCAATATAACATTATTGTAATTGTGGTCTTTATGATGTCCGTGTTTGATCCAATCACTGCTTTTTACATGAATCTCAATATTTCCAAACCATTGAAGATCGCCAATTCGAATATGTGCATCCTGAAAATCGGGTCCAGCCTGATTCTCGTTATATACTCCTTTTGAAATAACTTTCAGTAACTCGCCTTGAACAGTTTTTAATTGCGTTTTTGGGAGCAAGGATCTTTCCCATATGTAGTGCAGCTGGATTTCTTTCATACAACTTGAATATACAAAAAAAGGTGCTGAAATACAGCACCTTTA
>JBIITO010000125.1:0-6088 GCA_044340465.1 Crocinitomicaceae bacterium
CTTTATTTGGTAGAAAACCGTTTTACTTCTTTAGACCACCCTAAAAAACCCTGCTAAGGTAAGAAATTGCTTTACAATGTTGTTAGGGTGTTTGAAATAAGTTTATCTTTGAATCGCTTGAATTGATGACAGTCTCCATGAAAAGAATACTAACCTCGTTAATCCTAAATTGGATCGCGTTATTGGGACTAGGTATTTTGAGTAGTTGTAAGAATGATAATCCGTCTATTTTGAAGATTTTTGTGCGATCAGAAAGCAGCGAATTATTGGAGAATGCCCAAGTAGTCATTATTGGCGATCCGTCCTCTAATCCACCAACAACTGCATACGTAGACACCTTATTTTCGAATTCTTCGGGATATGCCGAATTTAATATGGAGCCCTATTTTTCAGTTGCTGGAGAGGACAACTCAACGGCGTATTTTGACGTTATAGCTAAATACAATTCGAAAAAAGGAACTTCTTACGTTCGTTGTCGTAAGCATGTGACTGCTGTTGAAACCATATACTTAACTGATTAACTTTAGAAATGATGAACACCTTAGTTAGAAGAACAGTTCTTTTCACGTTTATTGGAATTATGGGATTAGTTTTTTCTTCCGGATGCCGCAAAAAAGGCGATACGATAGCAATAATTAACGTAAAAAACGCCTCGAGCCAGGGTGTTTCAGGAGCTCAGGTAGTTCTTTATGGCAAATCAACTATTAACCAACCAGCAAATGTGGTTCTTTATGATACCACTGTTACTAATTCTTTTGGAAAAGCTACATTTAACTTTAATGATGTGTACCAACTTGGGCAAGCCGGCGTGGCTATATTAAACATTAAAGCTACGTTCAATAATTCTGTTGGAGAAGGAATAATAAAGGTGCAGGAAGAAACGACAACTGAAGAAACCGTTTTTATTCAATAATAAGAAAACGTAATTGTTATATCACCTCCAAAGGTTCGTGATGTTGTCCCGAATAGGCGCATCCATTTAATGAGAACAGATCGCTTTCCTATTAGTTCAAACAAAATAGATTTCCCCCTCCTCAACGAGAAGTTCTCCCTTCATACGAAGAAATAGCTGAATCAACGCTACTACATCTTTTTCGCAATAGGTTTTGATGCGTTCAAGTGCCCCATCTTCGTAATACACTCTAGCTACGTCTGCTCCAGTTATGTCATCTTTTGGTGTAGGAATATTGAATACATGACACAAAAGCGCAAGAGAAGTATATGCTTTATAATCACCAAATTTCCATAGCTCCATCGTATCGAAATGTGTGATTTCCCAGGGTTTTTTTCCTGCAATATCCAACAGTGAAGGAAGTTGCATTCCGTGGATGAGCATACGGCGACAGATATAGGGGAAATCGAACTCCTTGGCATTGTGCCCGCAAAGTGCATGATATTTGACATTTCCATGTTCATCAAGTAATTGTTTGAATTGCCTCAACAGCGTTTCTTCATCTTCATGATAATAGGATTTTATGCGCATTTGTCGCTCTGTTCTGGTATCATTTATAAATCCAACCGAGATACACACGATCTTTCCAAATTCAGCCAGTATACCAGCCGATTCATTGTAAACATCCTCAACTGTTTTCTCTTCCTTGATCTTTGAACGTGATTTCGATTCGAAGAGTTTTTTTGCTTCATCGCTTAATTCGTGGTAGTTATAATGTTGTGGTACGGTTTCAATATCCAGGAACAATATCTTTTCTAATTGTATTTTTTCGCGCATTTAACTTTGTTTATCTATTGAAGATAAGCAAAAAATTGCAGAATCGATTTTAATAAGGCAATTTTGTTCTCGCTGTTCAACATTCGTTATGAAAGAAGAACTTACATGTATTCAGAGCACACGAGAGGATATGAGCTCTGCGCTCTTTCCTAAAATTTGCTCACTTTTAGAAGGTGAGACAGATCGTATTGCATTAGAAGAACTTTGCCAATGGTTTTCAAAACACCTCTGATCCTTCTCTTCCTCGCTTTGATAAGCAGTTGTGCTCAAGTTGGATTTCTGACTGGTGGAGATGAGGACAGTGTAGCTCCCGAACCGTCACGTTGTATTCCTGAGAATGGCACTTTTTCTTTTACGGGCAATAGAGTGAAGCTAAGCTTTGATGAATTTGTGCAACTCAAGGATCCGCAGCAGAATATATTCATGATACCCAATGATGCCAAAATAGAGACATCACTGTTTAATAAAGACATCACATTAACCTGGAGTGAACCTCTCAAACCAAATACGACTTATGTGATCTACCTTAATGGGGCTATTACGGATGTGTCTGAGGGAAACAGTACATTACTTCGTTATGTGTTTGCAACCGGGGATGTACTTGATACACTGAGACGTACCTTCCGTGTTGTTAATGCAGAGACAAATTTAGTTGAGCAGAAAACTACTGTAGGGCTTTTCACAGAAAATGACTCGTTAAAACCCCTTTATTTCTGCATGACTGATCTGCTTGGGCTTGCATCATTCGAATATTTGAAGGAGGGTAATTATTTTGTTCGGGCTTTTCAAGATGAAAACAAAGATTTACAGATCGGCGCCTCTGAGAGCAGAGGTTTTCTCAAAGCACCCATAAAGATTTCTCCTTCCGAAACAGATACAATAAATGTTCGGCTTTTTGCACCTAAACCAACAAGATTTATCTCTCGATTTGAATACAAAGCACCCGGGGTTCTGGAAGTGGAACTTACACATCCGCTCAAAGATCCTCTTTTCAAATTCAACGGGATTATGCTGGATTCGATGCAACTTCGCAAAGTGAGCGACTTACTTTATCGGATTATCCCTTCAGACAGCATCAGTCAATCTAACAACCTTCATTTAATTGCAGAGAATGCAAGCGATTCATCATCCATCAGGGTCTCCTCAAAGGAACGGATAACTCCAATGATTATCTCTTTGGTTTCAAGCAGCGTTATCTCTCGAGATCAGCCATTGATCTATCAGATCAACAATAAGATACACACCATTGATACCTCAAAGATCCATATTTACCCTTCGAAGGATAGCTTACTTTCGATCGAATTCCGGTCAGAACAAAAACGAGATGTGCTATCCATTTGGCCGAAAATCAAAGATGGTGGAATATTCACTATCCAATTTGATGAAGGCGCGATCGAACAGTCGTCCAGACCATTTCAGTCTACATTCGAAATCAAAGAAAAAAAAGATCTTGGCACACTATTTCTTGATTTAGAAGGCTTTAACGGCACCCTTCTTGTTGAATTATTGAAAAACAAAAAGGTAGAACAAAAGAGGACTATAAATTCCTCGGACAATATTCTGTTTGAAGACCTGATACCTGGAGAATACACTATTAGGGTCACTGAAGATAATAATGGGAATGGTCGCTGGGATACAGGTGATCTGTATCGACAAATTCAACCCGAAAGGATCAAATCTTATGATAACCCGATCCGTATCAGACCCAACTGGGATCTCAAACTGAGCATAAAAGCAGATAAATAGAATGCAATCGTTCGAAAATAAACGAACATTACAGCTCTGGGCAGGCATCCTCATAGGTTTGTTGGCAGTGGGCACACTATTCTATTTCAACTTGGAACAAGTCCGGTTTGTATATGACAAGGAGGGGACTCATTGCTGGACAGATCAAAACCAAAATGGAGTGGCGGATCTTCAAAACAGTCAGGAATTCTATCCGTGTAGTAAGGGCGAATACAGAAAAGAGGAATTCGCGGATGCATTACTTTCCATAAACTGGTCGAAGAACTCTCTTTTCTTTTTAGTGTCAGCCTTGCTATTTATGGGTTTGAGAGATCTTTTCTATATAATTCGCATAAGATTTCTTTCAGATAAGCAGCTTACATGGCGATCATCTTTCCATACGATCATGTTATGGGAGTTTGCTTCGGCTTTATCTCCCGGAGTAATGAGCGGAGCTGCTGTAGCTATGTTTATTTTACACCGTGAAAAAGTTCCTCTGGGGAAAAGCACAGCAATGGTAATGGTTACTGCGATGTTAGATAATTTATTCTTTACGGTGATGATTCCAATAGTATTTCTACTTTATGGAGGCAGTTTGCTCTTTCCAGAGAAGTCAGGACTTGAAAGTATATTCTGGGTTGGATACAGCCTTTTCTTTCTGGTATTTGCATTTTTCTTTTCCGCCTTATTCCTTTTTCCCGGACTTGTTCCGACATTACTTCGAGTAATTGTTCGTTTACCTTTTGTTAACCGCTGGAAAGAATCGGTGACTAAGACCGCTTCCGATATACGCTTAACCGCAATCGAGATTCGTTCATTTAACTGGCGACTTTGGCTCCAACTCATCGGATCGACATTTGGAAGCTGGATCTCTCGTTTTTTGGTTATCAATTGTTTGCTAGCCGCATTCATTAAGCTTGAGTTTCTTCAGCATTTACTTATCCTCTCCAAACAATTGATTCTCTGGCTCTTTATGCGAATGAGTCCTACACCGGGTGGAAGTGGAGTAGCAGAATATGTGTTTGGAGAATTGATGAGCCCGTTAGGAGGTTCGGTGGTACTCACACTTGGTCTTGCTCTTGTCTGGCGAATTCTTTCCTATTACAGCTACCTCATCATTGGGTCTGTCATTCTACCGCGATGGCTCAAGAAAAAAGAAACCATTCAGCGAAGCAACTGATAGGCTGAAGTAGATGACAGGAGCAAGGCTAAGTAGATCCAGTCAGGAAACACGATAAAATAGGCTATTCCCGTTATCATTCCCACAGACGTAAGGAGTAAAACCAAACTTTTCAAGTGTGATCTCCAAAGTGCTTCAATCAATGTAGTTTCGTGTTTTTTCGGCAGAAGAAATTCTGTTTTGAATCGCTGATATCCAACAAAAATGACGAGCGGTATCAATAGATAGCCCTGAGCTATGCCCATATCTTTATAGCTCCAGAATGCAATTACTTCTTTAACCACGTCAGTCTGAGGATGTGTCTGAAGGATAAAAAGTCGCACTAAAAGAAGTGTTGTGGCGACCAAGAATATGCCGGCGGCTATGTATCTCATGGATTCAGTCATACTTCCAGACCGAAACTTCCGAATCTCGCGGGTTTTAAGATGCATGAAGATTTCAGATACTATGAGATCCAGTAAATAGTACAGAACTATAAAGAAAAGTCCCCAGTCCCAAAGAAAATAACCAAGAATGGGAATAGTGGCGTCAGCCAAAACCTGCACGATTCTTAGATTAACGCGCATTCTTCAGTGCATCGGCTCGTTCTCGGGAAAGCGCAAATTCAGGGTCGTACTTCAGTGCTTTTGCATAAGATTGAAGCGCCCTAGTTATGTCACCCTGTTCCTCATAACAAGTGCCCAGATTATGCCATGCCTGGACAAATCGAGGTTCGGAGCGAAGAGCCGATTTATAATAATAGATCGCGCTATCCGTCTGATTATAGTTATATTGTTTGATTACGCCTATTTGATTCAATGCCTGATAATAAGAGGTGTCTATTTGAATCATTTTCCGATAGAGCGGCAAGGCTTTTGCGGGCTTATTGAATACTTGGTAACCATAGGCAAGGGAAAATAGAACCTCGGGATTTTTCGGCTGTAAACTAACAGCTGTTTTGTAATACTCGAGACAGATAGAGTCGTTTTCTCTATAATAAAGTGAGCCCAACATGAGGTAAGCTTCAAAGAATTTCGGGTCCTGCTGAACAGCCGTTTCGTAAGAGGATTTCGCCAGAGCAGGTTTACCGAGGAACAAGTAATTAGATCCCTTAAGAACATAAGCATCACGGTAGTGTTTATCAATTCGCAATGCCTTATTGATGTATTTGAAGGATGTTTCAAAATCCATTTGCTGACTGTACGTTGACGCCAATGAAACCAATATTTTGGGCGATTTTGGAAGCTTTCTGAGCAAGAACTTATAATGTCTCTGGGCAGCTGCCAAATCTACGGTAAGATTTCTTTCTGGCATGTTGTTCAACACATCTGCAAATAACTCACGCGCTTCCAGGTTTGCACTGTCAAGACGAAAGGCACGTGCCGCATCGGCCATAGCTTTGTCGAATTTATACTCTTTCAACTTTTCCTTTCCACGCTGAACCAATAACGGGACGCTGTCCGGATAGAGTGTGA
>JBIITO010000126.1:0-6079 GCA_044340465.1 Crocinitomicaceae bacterium
AACAACCCATGCCCGAGTGGTTATCGTTTGCCGACCAATGCAGAATTAGACGCAGAACGCTTGAGTTGGAGCCAAGATAACAGTGCCGGTGCTTTTGCTTCTCCTCTGAAATTGCCCCTGGCGGGCGGCCGCCTCAGCAGCAATGGTTCGCTCAGCAGTGTGGGGTCCTACGGCGGCTGTTGGAGCAGTACGGTTAATGGCGCCGGCGCCGGCGGCCTCGACTTCAGCAGCAGCAATGCCTACATGGTCAACGGCTACCGAGCAGGCGGGTTCTCTGTGCGTTGCCTCAAGGATTGACCCTTTGATAAGCGGAGCGATTTGATTGATTTGCCACTTAACTATGCCATCCGCTGAAAAAGCGGAATGGCATAGTTTTATTACCGCGAAGCGGTCGAATTTTTGCGAAAAGTGAGAGCAGAGCCAAGTTTACTTGAGCTTTGCCGAGCCGAGCAAAAATCACGAAAGTATTTTTTTCAGAATAGCGATATGACCATAGCAGAAAAAGTAACCCAAAGTGCAAACAGCACTCTATTTACACTCTACAAAGAAGGCTTATTTTATAAGTGCTACAATGAGGATGCTATGCTATTTGTGCAAAAAGTTAGAGCATTTAAGGTAAGTGATAAGTTCGTAAAGAGTGTGAGGGAAAAAGTGTCTCAAAATTTGTAGGAAGTCCATTATGATTAAAAGAATACAAAATACACTGTTAATTTGCTTTTTATTAGTATATAGTACCGCTTTCAGTCAGGCCATTTCAGGCAATTTAAAATTGCTTGTCAATCAAGAAATAAAACTCGAAGGTTTTAACGGCTTAAAAACCTATCCCATTTCTTCATCAACCATCGATGAAAAAGGTAATTTTAAACTCAATTATTCCAAAGCAGATTATGGCGTGGGGTATTTGATGTCTGCAGATGAAAAACTCTTGTTTGTGATACTAAGCGGAGAAGATATAGAACTAGTTGGTGAAGCTTTGAGCTATACAGAAACCATCAAAATAACCAAAGGAAGAGAAAATCTATTGTTTGAACAATACGCTAAAGAACATCCGAGAAGAGAACAAGCCTTGAGTGCTTGGATTTATTTAGAGAAAATATATTTGGTCGATTCTTTATTTTCGGTGCAAAAAACTCCTGTAAAAGCTATACAATCAGAAAAGCAGCGCATTAAAAACGAAGATGCTGCATTTTTGGCGAAACTACCTAAAAACAGTTATGTGAGTTGGTTTTTACCCACACGCAAATTAGTGAGTTCTGTTTCTACCGTTGCCCAATACCGAATAGAGGAAATCCCTGCTACTATCAATGCATTTAGAGCTCTGGATTACACCGATCAGCGTCTTTTCAAAAGCGGTTTATTTAAAGATGCCATAGATAACCACTTTTGGTTATTAGAAAATAGCGGACGTTCTTTAGATTCAGTGTTTATTGAAATGAAATTATCTATTGATGCCATGTTTGAGAAATTAGTTTTAGACGAAGCCAAACTCAACGAAGTAACGGAGTATCTTTTTGATTTATTAGAAAGACACAGTTTGTTTCAAGCCTCAGAATACTTGGCTATAAAAGCACTCAACGAAACAAGTTGCACCATCAATAGTGATTTGGCTAAACAGCTAGAAACTTACCGAGCAATGAAAAAAGGGAATACTGCGCCAGATATTGAATTTAACGGAGCGTATTTTGCACCGGGTTATGCTCCTAACAGTTTCCCAAAGAAACTATCAGCTATCAAGAGTAAATACACCGTTGTTGTTTTTGGAGCAAGTTGGTGTCCGAAATGCACTGAAGAACTCCCCGAAATAGTTAAACATTATTCAAAATGGAAAGCGCAAGGCGTTGAAGTGCTATTTGTTTCATTGGACGAAGACGAAAAACTATTTAAAAGTTTTGCTGGCGCATTTCCTTTTATCAGTATCTGTGATTTTAAAAAATGGAACAGCCCTATTGTGAATAGTTATTACGTTTTTGGTACACCAACGATGTTTTTACTAGATGATAAAAGAGAGATTTTGCTGCGTCCAAACTCTGTGAAGCAGATGGATGCTTGGGTAGATTGGTTTTTAGTGCAAGGGAATAAGTAAGTAAAAAGAACCAACGAAACGCTAACAGCAAGCAAGCGCCAGCCCAGATCATACTTCGAAACAACAATATGTATTAAAAGATTAAGTTTTACCTTCGGACAAACTATCTTTTGAAAAGTGAGCCGAACGCCAAGCCGCAAAACATTATCCCTCACTCAAAAAACTCCAGCGTCTTCCCATAAACCATTTCTAAATCGTCAGGTAATATTTCCGAATTCCAGGGATGGGCTGAGCCAAAGGTGTGATTGGCTCCGTCGATCTCAACCAGTTCCGTGTGTAGCCATGATGCCAGTTTTCGGCCTTCCTCAATGGATACCGATTCATCGGCTGTGCCATGGATGACCAATACGGGCTTGTTTAGATTTTTACACGCAGCTTCGATATCAAGTTCAGATGTGTGTTTTAAAAAGTCTTCGTACTGGAAATAGCTGTTCGGAAGATCCTGTTTTGTTCTGCCGTTGTGAACATAGCGCACGCCGTCTTTTTTCCATTTTTCAAGAGCTTCTCCTGTCGGAAAACGATCTGAAATGGAAGAGATTCCGGCCCATGTCGCACATTTCTTGACTTTTGGATGTGCGGCTCCCAAAAGTGCGGTTCCGCCCCCGCGTGAATGACCGATGAGGTAGCATTCTTTTCCTTCAGGGAAATGCGCTTCCAACCATTGAATGATAGCCGATAGGTCTTCTATCTCCTTGCGATAGGTGTTCATTGAAAAAGCTTCCGGATCCGGGAAATCAATGCCATTTACAGTCGTGCCTCCATTGTGACTCACATTGTATTTGCAAAAAGCAAAGCCTTGTTTCACAAAAAAGTTTTCAACCAGATTCCAGCAACCCCAGTCTTTAAATCCCATGAATCCATGCAGGAATACGATGGTTTTTCCGTTGAAATTCTTAGGGACAGTAAGGTCAACGAGACTTTCGCGGCCTTCCGATCCGGTGTAAATGGCGTTTTTTATGAGTTGTTCATTTTTCATTGTTCAGTTCGGCATGCTCACTGCAAGCCTTGTTCGGTTCGACGTTGCTCACCGCATGCTTTGTTCGGTTCGACGTTGCTCACCGCATGCTTTGTTCAGTTCGGCAAGCTCACTGCAAGCCTTGTTCAGTTCGGCAAGCTAGCTGCAAGCCTTGTTCGGTTCGACGTTGCTCACCGCATGCTTTGTTCGGTTCGACGTTGCTCACCGCATGCTTTGCTCTTTGCTCTTTGTTCTTTGCTCTTTGTTCTTTGTTCTTTGTTCATTGAACTTTGTTCATTGAACTTTGTTCATCAATCAAAGATACCAACTGCCTTCTTATCCACGCCGTTTCCTTATCTTTGGATTTCCGATAAAAAAACACACATGAAGATCTCTGCATCGGTTTATAGTGATAAAAAACGTTCGCTGAAGGAAGTGATTGACGACCTGGTGCAGCATCAGGTGGATCTGTTGCACATCGATTGCAACGATGATCCAAAGGTGTTCGACGATATTCGGGTCATTCGTTCCTGGTGTGATCTTCCAATCGATCTGCATATCATTACCGCTGAACCGGCGAAATACTATGAGTTGCTTCGGGCTAATCCAGTGGAATATGTCACGTTTCAATTTGAACATCTGACTTCCGAACTGAAAATTCCAAAGGATATCACCGGAAGAAAAGGGCTGGCTATCATCACACCAACACCGGTGGAGGTCTTTGAACAATATGCTGATTTTGACTTCATCCTCATCATGGCAACGATTCCAGGTCAAAGTGGGGGAGTGTTTGATAGTGTCAACTTCTCTAAGATCCGTCAGTTCAGAAAACGATTCCCCAATAAATCGATCCATGTTGATGGTGGTGTGAACGGCGAAGTTTCATTTATTCTTAGGAATATGGGCGTAAGTTCTTCGGTTTCCGGTTCGTATTTATTTAATGCGCCGAGTATTGGTCATGCCCTGATGAACCTGACAAAGCGATCGATTGAATCACACTTCAAGGTGAAGGATTTCATGATTCCATTGGAGGAATGTCCCGTAGTCCGAAAATCTAACTTTTCATTAAGGTCCGTATTGGAAACCATCGAAAATGGCAAATTGGGATTCTGTTTAGTAGCCGAGCAGGATGATCGTTTTCTGGGAATCATTTCTTCGGCCGACATTCGCAGGAGTTTGTTGAATTCGTTGGATCAACTAGAGAATTTGAGGGTGGAGGAAATGCTGAATTCGAGCCCGGTTGTTTTAGATCAGGAGTTCACCGTATTCGAGATGTTGCAACTCATTAAGCGCTGCAACTTTCCCGTAATGTACCTTCCAGTGTTAAAAAATAATGTAAAATCAGCCGGAATTGTTAACTTTGTAAATCTTGTGAAGGGAGAACTATGATCATTCATTTAAAAACTACTGTTACGTCGCAAGAGGCCAATCGCTTGGCTGAATCCATCAAAGCTTTTCATATTTATTCTGAAGGAACTCACATTCTGGTAACAGGTTCTGGCATGAAAGAATTGCCTTCGCAAGTGGCGGATCAAACGAATGAATTCTGGATTTTTCCAAATGATATTCAGTTGGCTTCCCGCAAGTACCGATCTGAAAAACGAACGGTTGATCTCGGGAATGTGACGATCGGAGGGGATACGCACAATACTGTTCTTATCGGTGGACCATGTTCCGTGGAATCGGAAGAGCAGATACGAATGTCAGCTCAATTGTTGACCTCGCTAGGTTTGGCAACGCTCCGCGGAGGTTGCTATAAACCGCGAACGAGCCCTTACTCATTTCAGGGCTTAGGACTCGAAGGCTTGAAGTTGCTTGCTAAAATGCGTGAGGAATTTGGTTTAAAGGTGATTACCGAGGCACGCGATGCAACGCATATTCAGGAGGTCATTGATTATACAGATGTGATCCAGGTCGGCGCGAAAGCCATGTACGATCAAGGAATTCTGCGTGCTTGCGCCAAAACAGATAAGCCCGTGTTGATCAAACGTGGATTCGGAACAACGCTTCAGGAATTTGTGCAGGCTGCCGAATTTGTGATGTCTGGTGGAAATATGAATGTGGTTCTGTGCGAACGTGGTTTGCGCACCTTTGAAACGGGTACACGCTTTACGCTCGATCTGTGCGGAGTAGCCTGGTTACAGGAACACACCAATTTACCGATCATTCTGGATCCATCACATGCCATGGGATATGCGTATGGAGTTCCTTCGTTGGCAAGAGCTTGCGTGGCCATGGGTATCGATGGTTTGTTGATCGAAGCGCATCCTGATCCAAGCGGAGCGAAGTCTGATGCATCGCAGCAATTGAACCATGAGCAGTTTACTTCGCTTTTGAATTCATTGAAGCCGGTAGCGGAAAGCGTGGGATACAAGATCGTTTAAATGTATTTAGAACAAAACATACGTGGGTTGTGCGCCAGAAATGGCATAGATTTCAATGAATTTCTGAATGACCTGGACACCGATAATGTCAGTGAACTGACCATTTTCGATCTGGAGGCAGTGTGCGAAGAATACGGCGTAGACATGCTTTCCTTACTGTTCAAGCCAATGTTTCGAAACGATCTTTTTGGCAAAAAGATCGAAAAGATTAAACTACTCGTACTTGACGTAGATGGTGTAATGACCGACGCAGGAATGTATTATACTGAAAACGGTGACCAGATCAAAAAGTACAATGCACGCGATGGAATGGCTATTCAGCACTTGGTGAAACAAGGCTTTCAATTAGCCATAATATCCTCCGGCTATAAGGCTGAAATGGTTAAGGCACGCGCTGAATTGCTGGGAATTCAGTTTTGCTATGTAGGTCGTGAGGCCAAATTAGAAATACTAAAAGAGCACTGTAATAAACTCGGAATTGGTTTGGAGCAAGTTGCCATTATAGGAGATGACATCAACGACCTTGATGTATTTAGAAAGGTAGGTTTTTCGGCCTGTCCTTCCGATGCAGTGACGGTCATCAAGAGTCATGCAGACGTTATACTTTCAAAAAAAGGGGGGGAGGGATGCGTTCGCGAATTCGTGGATGCGTATTTA